>DATCQF010000062.1:0-2822 GCA_036569735.1 Allostellaceae bacterium
AATGCGCGCTGCCGGATCGACGGCGCGTTTATCGTCACCGGCGGCGACGAGGTGAACATCGTCACCGCAATCGACCATGCCGCGCCCGGCGGGCAGACCCGCGAGCTGATGAAGGGGGTCGCGGCCGGCCGTGGGCACGGCGCCTTTCAGGGCCGCATCATCGTGCGCGAAGACGCCCAGAAGACCGACGCGCATCAATTGAGCCGCAACCTGATCATCGGCCAGCGCGCCGCGATCGACACCAAGCCGGAACTTGAGATCTATGCCGACGACGTCAAATGCACCCACGGCGCCAGCGTCGGCGACCTCGACGAGGCGGCGCTGTTCTATCTGTGCGCCCGCGGCATCCCCTTGGAGGAAGCGCGCCGCATGCTGATCGACGGATTTCTGCGCGAGGCGGTGGATACCGTCGATGACCTCGACACGCGCGCGCATCTGCTGCGGCACCTCGCCCGGCGGCTCGCAAGTCTGGAGGAGTAGGGATGGCTGGAGGGGCAAGGATGGCGGCGGCGCCCCGGGAACTGCGGCCGCAACACGCCGGTTCGGCCGGGGATGCGCGCTCCAGCCGATTGGACCCGCGCAGGCTGCGCCGCGAGTTTCCAATCTTCGAGAACAATCCGGGCCTGGTATTCCTCGATTCCGGGGCGAGCGCACAGAAGCCGCGCCAGGTCATCGACGGCATCGCCGAGTTCTACCGCACCGACTATGCCAACGTGCACCGCGGCATCTATCAGCTGAGCGCGCGCTCGACCGACCGGTTCGAGGAGGCCCGCGAGAAGGTGCGCGCCTTTCTCAACGCCGCCGACGAGCGCGAGATCGTCTTCGTGCGCGGCGCCACCGAGGCGTTCAACCTGGTCGCCCAAAGCTGGGGCCCGGCCCATTTGCATGCCGGCGACGAGGTGGTGATCAGCGATGTCGAGCACCACTCCAACCTGGTGCCGTGGCAGATGCTGTGCCGCCGAATGGGCGCCCATCTGGTCGTGGCGCCGACCGACGCCACCGGCGAATTCGACCTGGCGCGCTTCGAGGCGCTCTTGTCGCCGCGCACCCGGCTCGTCGCGGTGACCCACATTTCCAATGTCACCGGCGCGCTTCTGCCGGTCGAGCGCATCGTCGAGCTGGCCCATGAGAGGGGCGCGCTGGTGCTGATCGACGGCTGCCAGGCGGTGCCGCGGCTGCCGGTCGACGTACGGGCGCTCGGCTGCGATTTCTACGCGTTTTCGGGACACAAGGCGTACGGGCCGACCGGGACCGGCGTATTGTACGGGCGCTACGATGCGCTCCTGTCGATGCCGCCTTGGCAGACCGGCGGCGGCATGATCACCAGCGTCACCTACCCCGAAACCGAGTTTCAGGAGCCGCCGCACCGCTTCGAGGCCGGCACCCCCGATATCGCCGGCGCGGTCGGCCTGGCCCACGCGATCGACTTCATCGAAGGGCTCGGCCGCGCGGCGATCCGCGAGCACGAGGCGGCGCTGACCGGGTACGGCGTCGACCGCCTGTCGCGCATCCCCGGCGTGCAGCTGGTCGGCGGCGGACAGCACCGGCTCAGCATCCTCTCCTTCAACCTCGACGGCGTGCACCCGCACGATGTCGGCACCGTGCTCGACCAGCACAAAATCGCGGTCAGGGTCGGCCACCACTGCGCCCAGCCGCTGATGGACAAGCTCGGCATCATGGGTACCGTGCGCGCCTCGCTCGGGGTCTACAACGACGAGACCGATATCGACCGCCTCGCGGAGGCGATCGAGGCGTGCCGGGAGATGTTTTCGCGATGAGCGACGATTTGCGCGAGCTTTATCAGGACATCATCCTCGATCACGGTCGCCACCCGCGCAATCAGCGCGCGCTTGAGCATCCGACGCACCTGGCGCGCGGGCACAACCCGCTGTGCGGCGATCGGGTGACGGTGTATCTCGCGATCGAGGGCCAGCGCATCGCCGATGTCAGCTTCGAGGGACGCGGCTGTGCGATCTCCACCGCGGCGGCGTCGCTGATGACCGAGGTGCTGAAGGGCAAGTCGCTCGACGAGGCGCGTGCCCTCTTCGCGCAATTCCATGCCACGGTGACCGGCGGCACCCCGCAAGAGCTGCCCGAGGCGCTGCAGGAGGATGCCGAGCGGCTCGAGCCCTTGGAAGGGGTCAAGGCCTATCCGACGCGGGTCAAATGCGCGACCCTGCCGTGGCACGCCTTCGAGGCGGCGCTCAAATCGGGCCTGACCGGCGCGACGGTCAAGACGGAGTAACCGAGATGACAGCAGCCGAGGAGCATAACGGCGACTATTTCGATTTTGCGCCGGAGCCGCCAGCCGAGACCGAAGAAGCGGTGGAACGCCCCGAAGGCGAGGACGATCCCGTCTTGATGGAGCCGGTGCTCGACGCGCTCAAGACCGTGCAGGACCCCGAGATCCCGGTCAATCTCGTTGAACTCGGGCTGATCTACGAGCTCCTCGTCAAGAAGGGCGGCATCGTCTTTGTCGAGATGACGCTGACGACTCCCTCCTGTCCGGTCGCCGCGAGCATGCCCGGCGAGGTCAAGGCGGCGGTTGCCGCCGTGCCGGGGGTCAACGACGCGCGCGTCAAGCTGGTGTGGACCCCGACCTGGACCCAGGACCGCATGAGCGAGGAAGCCAAGCTCGAACTTGGGCTGCTGTAGGCGCGGGCTGGAGAGTTTATCGCTGGATCAGCGCCCTGCGTCCTTCGAGACGCCCGCTGCGCGGGCTCCTCAGGATGAGGTTCTTTCGTAATCCCATCATAAACTTACGTCATCCTGAGGAGGCGCGAAGCGCCGTCTCGAAGGACGCATATTTCGTCATCCAACCC
>DATCQF010000063.1:0-1514 GCA_036569735.1 Allostellaceae bacterium
CTTCGAGACAGCCGCTGCGCGGCCTCCTCAGGATGACGTAAGTCTTTAATATGCATAAATCTTCGTCATCCTGAGGAGCGTCCCAGCGGGGCGCGTCTCGAAGGACGCACGGCGTTTGTGCGGCCTCAACAAGAGTACTCCGGAGCTCTTCGGTCATTCCGGGTCGGGCTCGGCGGCCAGCGCCGTCAGCAGGTCGAGCTGACCCGGCAGGCTTGCCGGGACCGGCAGTTCGAGGTGGCGGAAGGCGATCTCGGTCAGCATCCGGCCGCGCGGCGTGCGCTGCACAAAGCCTTGCTGCATCAGGTAGGGCTCGATGACCTCCTCGATGACGTCGCGTTCTTCGCTGAGCGCCGCCGCCATGGTCTCGACCCCAACGGGGCCGCCCGCATATTTCTCGGCGATCGAGCGCAGGTAGCGCCGGTCCATCCCGTCGAGACCGCGGGCGTCGACTTCGAGCCGCAGAAGCGCCGCATCGGCGGTCGCGGCATCGACGTGGGGCGAGCCGTCCACCGCGGCGAAATCGCGGATGCGGCGCAGGAGGCGCATCGCCACCCGCGGGGTCCCACGGGCGCGCCGTGCGATCTCGGCCGCGCCGTCGGGCCGCAGATCGAAGGCGAGGATGCGGGCGCCGCGCGCCACGATCAGCGCCAGTTCCTCGGGCTCATAGAACAGAAGGCGCAGCGGGATGCCAAAGCGCTCGCGCAACGGCCGGGTGATAAGGCCCGAGCGCGTCGTCGCGCCGACCAGCGTGAAAGGCGGCAGATCGATGCGGATCGAGCGCGCCGCGGGCCCCTCGCCGATGATCAGGTCGAGCTGAAAATCCTCCATCGCCGGGTAGAGGATCTCCTCGACGGGGGGCGCGAGGCGGTGGATTTCGTCGATGAACAGGATGTCGTGCGGCTGCAGATTGGTGAGGAGCGCGGCGAGATCGCCGGCGCGCTGGATGACCGGCCCCGAGGTCGCGCGGAACCCGACCCCGAGCTCGCGCGCGACGATCTGCGCCAAGGTGGTCTTGCCGAGCCCGGGCGGACCGAAGAACAGCACATGGTCGAGCGCCTCGTGCCGGCTCTTCGCCGCCTCGATAAAGACCCGCAGATTGTCGCGCAGCTGGCGCTGTCCGACGAACTCGTCGAGCGCCTGCGGCCGGATCGAGGCTTCGGGCGCGTCCTCACCGCCAATTTCGGGCGCGACCACCCGGGGCGCGGCATCGCTCATCGCTCGGCCCCGCGCGCCAGTTCTTGCAGCCCGCCGGTGATCAGCGCCTCGACCGCCGCCCCCTCGCCGAGCCGGCGCGACGCCGCGGCGACGGCGCCATAGGCCTCGGCGCGCCCGATCTTGAGGTTCTCCAGCGCCGAGACCGCGTCGGCAATGGCGCCGTTGGTTGCCGGCATCGCACCACCGCCGGGCGAGATCGGCTGCGAGGCCACCAAGGCGAGCCCGGCGATCTTGTCCTTCAATTCGTTGACGATGCGGGCGGCGAGCCGCGGGCCGACCCCCTCGGCGCGCGCCAGCAT
>DATCQF010000064.1:0-1742 GCA_036569735.1 Allostellaceae bacterium
GCCCCCGTGAACACTTCGATGCGCCGGACCGGCTCCGGCATCTGTTTATGCTCTGAAATCGACATGTGTCGGAGCCTCCCGCCGCTCCGACAATCACCCTTTGCCAGCCAAACCTAAAGGTGCCCGCGCAACATCGCTTACCTTGCGCCACATGGCTGAAGCGGCGCTGCCAGGGGATCGTGACGACGACATAGTTGGCGATCGCCAGGCTGGCGATCAGCAAGAACCAGAATGCGGCAGTCATCCAGCCCGGCCGCGTCAGGAAGCCGGCGATGTCGGTGACCGGGTTGGGGTTCACCGCGCCCCGCCCCGGCTTCGGTGCCAGGCGCGCGCCACGGCCGCGATCACCTTGAGAGAGGCGTGCGCGCCGCCGGCTTCGCCCTTTTCGAAATCGCCGGCGTTGACCGCCATCTGGTTGGTGACATGGGCGAGGCAGAGGACCGGCTTGTTGCGCGCCCGGGCAAAGGCATAGAGCGCCGCCGCTTCCATCTCGACCGCGAGGATGTTGCGCGCGCGGGCCCGCTCGATCGCCGCTTCGGTTTCGCGGAACGGCGCATCGGTGGTCCAGGCCGCGCCCCGATATACCGGCAGGCCGACGTCGCGCAGCGCATCCATCGCCGCGGCGACGAGCTCCTGATCGGCGTCGGCGAAATCGGCGGGCGGCAGGTAATGATAGCTGGTGCCCTCGTCGCGCAGCGCGCGCTCGATCACGACGAAATAGGGCGGCGGCGCCTGAGCGATGATCTGGCCGGCCGAGGTCATGCTGATCAGCAAGCGGCAGCCGGAAACAAACAGCTGCTCGGCGAGCAGCACGGCAAAGGGAGCGCCGACCGCGCAGCCGATGATGCCGAAACGCATTCCGGAATCTTCGAACTCATAGAGCTCGGTGTGATAACACGCCCAGCCCTGCGACAGGGTTGCCCGCCCGGCGCGATGCAGCGCCCGCAGGATGTCGCCGTCGGGATCGAGCAGGCAAACCTCCGGCATGTCGGCCTGCGGCAGGCCCTTCTGGCGCCGCGCCTCGCGCAACAGGTTGGCCGGCTCGAACACCGACTCCCTTTCATGCTCCTTGCCGGCGAGGATCGGCGGCGACGTTTTGTTGGCCATGCGCTGTTGTTGGGCACGCTCCGCGATCTCGTCAAGCGGCGCGATTGTTGGCTGAGGCTGCGCGGGCGCCCTGCGTCCTTCGAGACGCACCCCTGCGGGGCGCTCCTCAGGATGACGTAAGTTTATGATGGGATTAAGAAAGAACGTCATCCTGAGGAGCCCGCACAGCGGGCGTCTCGAAGGACGCACCCGGCGCGTTTCCGAGACCCAAATCCGCTGTAGTATCGTCGAGCATCAGGCGATGAGGGCGGAAACATGATCGGCTGGAGAGCGCGGCTCGGGTTTCTGCTGCCGCCGGGCAACCCGACCGTCGAGTTTGAGATGACGGCGCTCGCGCCGGCCGGGGTGTCCTTGCATTTCCACCGCATGGCGGTAGGCGGCGGGGTGCCCGGCGCGCTCGACAATCAGGACGAGCGCACCCGCGCGATGATCGAAAGCCTCGATGCGAGCACCGGGCTGTTGGCGATGGTAAAGCCCGACATCATCGTCGTGGCGCATACCGCGACGAGCTACCATCTGGGGCGCGCCCGCGAAGCCGACCTCATGGCCCGGCTGAGCGAAGCGACCGGGACCCGGGTGGTCACCGCCTTCGCCTCGGTGGTCGCCGCGCTCGAACGATTGGGGGTGCATCGGGT
>DATCQF010000065.1:0-3336 GCA_036569735.1 Allostellaceae bacterium
GACATGGTGGCCGGGCTCTACGGCGCCTTCGCGGTCAGCCGGGTTTTCTGGTCGGTAGCCGCAAAGCTCCGCCCGATCGCAAACACCCGTTGCAACGCGGCGGCGCCCGTGCCGAGCATCAGCGCGCGTCGTGACATGATCAAAGGGGAGACCAAGAGCATCGGCGGTGCGAGTTCGGGTTTGAGGGAGATATGCCTCCGACCGATGCGTTCAAGCGCCGTGGGCAAGCTGCGCCGGTTCCCTTCGCCCCGCTGCGGCGATAAGGTGCGGCGCCCGTTGCCGTTGAGCAAGACCCCGCCGATGAGCCCACCGCAGAAATCATTCGAGCCCGATTCCGCCTGTCCGCTCGACGGCGTGCGGGTCGTCGACCTGTCGCGGCTCGTCGCCGGCAACGCGGTATCCTCGCAGCTCGCCGATTTCGGCGCCGAGGTCCTGAAGATCGAGGACCCGGCGCGGGGCGACCCGTTGCGCGCCTGGCAGACCAAGGGCGTCAGCGTCCATTGGAAGCTCTATGCCCGCAACAAGAAGAGCGTCGCCATCGGGTTGCGCGATCCGCGCGGCCGTGAATTGCTGCTCGACCTCATCGCGTCGAGCGAGGTTCTGATCGAGAATTTCCGTCCGGGCACGCTCGAGAAAATCGGCCTCGGCCCGGATATCCTGCATGCGCGCAACCCCCGGCTCGTCATCGTGCGGGTGTCGGGCTGGGGCCAGGACGGTCCCTATCGCGACCGGCCCGGTTTCGGGACCCTGGTCGAGAGCATGTCGGGATATGCCGCGCGCACCGGGTTTGCCGACCGCGAGCCGGTGCTGCCGCCAACCGCGCTCGCCGACATGGTGGCCGGGCTCTACGGCGCCTTCGCGGTCATGGTCGCACTGCGCCGGGTCGAGGTCGAGGGCGGCGTCGGGCAGGTCATTGACCTTCCGCTGCTCGATCCGTTGTTCTCGTTCATCGCCACCGAGGCGCCGATCTACAACCTCACCGGCGCGATCCGGCCGCGCACCGGCAGCCGCTCGGAGACGACTTCCCCACGCAACGTGTTCCGCACCAAAGACGCCCGCTATATCGGCATCTCCGCATCGATCCAGGCGATGTCGGAGCGCCTCTTTCGGGCGATCGGGCGGGCCGACATGATCGCCGACCCGCGCTTTCGCACCAACACCGACCGGGTGCGCAACGCCGCCGAATGCGAGGCCCCGATCGTCGCATTTATCGCGGCGCGCACGCTCGCGGAAAACATGGCGGAATTTGCCGCCGCCGAAGTCACCGCCGCGCCGGTCTACGACATCGACCAGTTCCTCGCCGACCCGCACGTGCTGGAGCGCGAGATCGTCGTCGATGTGCCGGACGCCGATACCGGGCGCCTCCTGATGCACAACATCATCCCGCGCCTCTCCGAGACCCCGGGTCGGTTGCGCCGCCCGGCCCCCAGCCTCGGCGAACACACCGCCGAGATCCTCGGCCAGTTCGGCATCGACCGCGCGACGCTCGAAAAGCTGGCGAAGGACGGGGTGATCGGGCTGGGTTAGCGGTCGATACGTCCTTCGAGACGGCCGCTTCGCGACCTCCTCAGGATGACGTAAGCCTTTGATTAAATATATAATAGAAGGTCATCCTGAGGAGTGCCCCGCAGGGGTGCGTCTCGAAGGACGCACTGTGCTGACGCCATACCCCGAGCACGAGCCTCGGTTGTGCAAAGAGAGGAGCGGATACAAATGACCCAGGATCTGCCGGTGTGGCGCTCGATGCTGTTTGTGCCGGTGACGCAGCGCCGCTTTGTCGAGGGGGCGGCGCGGCGCGGCGCCGATGCGATCATCCTCGACCTCGAAGATAGCGTCGCCCTCTCCGAGAAGGACCGCGCGCGCACCCTCGTCCCGGAGGCGGCGGGGATCGTGTCGCGCGGCGGCGCCGATGTCGTGGTGCGGATCAACCGGCCCTTACGCATGGCGGTGCGCGACATCGAGGCGGCGGTCGGGCCGGGCGTCCTGGCGCTGGCCCTGCCCAAGACCGACAGCGCCGAGCATGTCCAGCTTCTCGTCGAGATCGTCGACGAGGTCGAGGCCGAGCGCGGCATGGCGCCGGGCACGACGCGCCTCATCGCGATGGTCGAGACCGCGGCGGCGTTCTTTCGCCTCGCCGAGATCGCCCGCGCCCATCCGCGCCTCTGCGCCCTCAACCTCGGCGCCGAGGATTTTTCCACCTCCGCCGGGATCTTGCCCGAACCCGAAGCCCTCTCGATGCCGAAGCAGATGGCGGTGTTCGCCGCCCGCGCCGCCGGCATCATGCCGATGGGCTTTATCGGCTCCATTGCCGAGTTCCATGATCTCGACGCCTTCCGCGAGACGATCCGCCGCTCGCGCCGCTTCGGCTTTATCGGCGCCAGCGTCATCCACCCGAGCCAGGTCCAGATTCTGAACGAGGAGTTCCGCCCCGGTGCCGCCGAAGTGGAGCACGCCGGCCGGGTCGTCGCCGCCTACGACAAGGCCTTGGCCGAAGGCGTGGGCGCCGTCGCCGTCGACGGCAAGATGATCGACGTCCCCGTCGTCGACCGCGCCAAACTGTTGCTGGCGCGCGAAGCCGCGATCGCCGGCCGGGAGGCGAAGAAGCGGGCGGCGGCTACGCAGCCGGAATGATGCGACGCGCGATCTTCCCGGAGGCGAACGCACAACATCGGGCTGTCCGCGGTCTCAACTCAATTCCAGTCCCCGCGTCGCCAGCGCGACGACGCGCGGGATGGCCCGGTTGCCCTGCTCGTAGTACGCGACCATCCGGCGGCTGATGCCGAGCGCCTTCGCCGCCGCGTCGAGCGTGTAGGCCTTGCGCTCGCGCCAGTGGCGGAAATCGTCGGCCGTCATCGTGATCCCCGCCTGCTCCCGCGCCAGTCGCCACAGTGTGTCGGCGGACATGTCGATTTCCTGCTTGACGCCCTGGGGCCACACAACATCGGTGCCGTATTCGCCGACCTTGACCTGTCCGAACATCTCGGGCGACCGGCGTAGCGGGGCGTACACACGGAATCTCTCGATCATACCCGACACATCGACAAGGCTCTCCTCGCCCTTGTCCCAACGAATGCGCAAACTCATCGGCTCCGCGCCCGCCGTCACGGCCTCAATGCGCGGCAGTACCTTTCTCGGCATGGTCAACCTCGTTCGTTCAATTCGGCCCATGTAAGCGCCAGCCTTTCGCGGTGAGCCCGCGCCCATGACAGCACCTCGGCGATCTGGGCGGGGCGCGCGTCGCCTGCGACCACCCTCAAATCCGATATCCGCACCAGCACCTGAAAATCAGGGGCCACGATATGAAAGTGCGGTGGCCGGTGATCGTCTGCGTATATG
>DATCQF010000066.1:0-2989 GCA_036569735.1 Allostellaceae bacterium
TTTCAGGACGGCGGCGACTCCCTCCCCCGCAGGCGGGGGAGGGTTGGGGTGGGGGTTAGATCGCCCCCTCAGCCTTCAACGCCGCGATCTCCTCGGCCGACAGCCCGAGCCAGCCGCCATAGATCTCGGCGTTGTGCTGACCCACCGTGGGGCTCGGGCCCGCCGGCGCCCTGCCGAGCCCATGCAGCCGCAGCAGGCTCGTCGGCACGGTGATGAGCCCCAATTCGGGGTGGTCGATCTCCTCCAGCATGCCGCGCTCGTGCATGTGCTTGTCGTGCATGACCTCAGGCGCGGTGCGCATCGGGGCGCACGGGATGCGCAGCGCCTTGGTGCGGGCGAACACTTCCATCTTGCCGAGGGTGCGGGTCCACTCGGCGACGACCGCATCGGTCTCGTCCATATGGAGGACGCGGTCGGCGTTGGTCGCGAAGCGCGGATCGTTCGCCAGTTCCTCGCGCCCCATCGCCTTGACGAGGTTCTTCCAGTGCCCCTCGGTGACGACGTGGATCGCGACATGGCCGTCCGTCGTCGGGTAGACGTTGTAGGGCGTCGACGACAGCCCGGCCTGACGGTTGCCGGCGCGCGGCGGCGGCTGGCCGGTGCGGTGGTAGTATTCAAAGCTCGCCGCAAGGCTCGAATACACCGTCTCCTGCATCGCCACCTCGACGAGGCGGCCTTCGCCACTGCGGTCGCGCTCGTAAAGCGCGGTCAGCACCGCGCCGTAGAGGTGGATGCCGCCCATGAAATCGACGAGGGTCGGCCCCGCCTTCATCGGCGGCCCGTCGGGCGCGCCGGTCACGCTCATGATCCCCGAGGCGGCCTGGATCGTCAGGTCCATCGCCAGATTGTCGCGATCGGGCCCGCTGATGCCAAACCCGGTGCCCGTCGCATAGATCAGCCGCGGGTTGATCTCGCGCAGCACACTCCAGCCGACCCCGAGACCGTCCATCGTGCCGGGCGAGAAGTTTTCGAGCAGCACATCGGCGCGCCTGACCATCTCGAACAGCAATTCGCGGCCCCGTGGGTGCTTCAAGTTGAGCGTCACCGCCCGCTTGTTCTGGTTCAGCATCGCAAACGGCAAGGTCGCGCTCTTGCCCGGAGCCGCCCGGCGGCGCAATGGCTCGCCATGCAGCGGCTCGATCTTGATCACATCGGCCCCGCCCTTCGCCAACAGCAAGGTCGCGTAAGGCCCCTGAAAGATCTGGCCGAAATCGATGACGATGAGGCCGGCGAGGGGCAACCGCCCGGATTCTTGCGCTGCGCTCGACATCGACCTCTCCCCCGTTTCGCATCGATTGTGCCCAGCCGGGACGAGCCGGCGCAAGCCGGCTAGCTCATTGTCGATGGGTGTGCACACACCATGACGAGCGCGGAAGTGCTCCGGAGGCTGCGGGCAGCGGGCTGGTCCGAGGTTGCGCGGAAGAGTATTCATGTCCAGCTGAAACACCCGAGCCGCAAGGGGCGAGTCACCGTGCCGCACCCGACGAAAGATCTGCCGGTGGGCACGGTCAAAAGTATAGAGCGCCAAGCCGGTATCCGGCTGGTTAGCAAAAAATAGGCGGTGTGATGCCGAGCTATATCGGTTTGATCCGGAAGGATAGCAACAGCGATTTCGGCGTCGATTTCCCCGATTTTCCGGGGTGCATCAGCGCCGGCGGCACGATCGAGGAAGACCGCCATATGGCGCAGGAAGCCCTCGAATTGCATGTTTGGGGCATGATCGAGGACGGCGAGAGCTTGCCCGAGCCGGCCAGCCTCGATGCGATCATGGCCGATCCCGACAACGCCGACACAGTTGCGTTTCTGGCAACCGTGAGGGAGCCCGCCGAGCGTAGCGTGCGCGTCAATATCACCCTGCCGGAGCGGCTGCTTCGGCAGATCGATGCGCGGGCCACGAACCGCTCGGCGTTTCTCGCGCGGGCCGCCGAGAAGGCGCTTACCGAGGACTGACCCTAGCCTCGCTCGGCCTGTAATTGCTGGCGGCGCAGGGCGCGGCCCGGGCGCTCGCCGGTCGGCTTGGCCGCGGACCATGCCGGGCGGCCGTTGACGAAGACGTGCTCGATCCCGGCGGCCGGCAGGGTCGGGTCGGCAAAGGTCGCGCGGTCGATGATTGTGTCGGGGTCGAACACGGTCAAATCGGCATAGGCGCCGGCTCGGACCACTCCACGCCCGGTCAGGCCGAAGCGGGCCGCCGAGAGGCCGGTCATCTTGTGCACCGCGGTTTCGAGGCCGAAGAGGCCGATCTCGCGGCAATAATGCCCGAGCACGCGCGGAAAGGTGCCCCAGAGGCGCGGATGCGGGTGGATGTCGTGCGGCAGCCCGTCCGAGCCGATCATCGTATGCCCGAAAGCCAGCACCCGGCGCACGTCGGCCTCGTCCATCATCCAGTAGATCGCGCCGGCCGGCTGCAGCCGCTCGGCCGCTTCGAGGATGCCGACGCCCCAATCCCGTGCGATGTCGGTCAATTCGCGCCCGGCCTGGTCCGGCGCCGCCTTCGACCAGGTGATCAGGACCCGTGTCGCGTCCTCGATGCGCTCTGTGCGCAGCACGGTCGAGGAGGCGATGTAGGGATAGCAGTCGAGCCCGATTTCCTGGCCCCGCATCGCCGCCGCGATCTTCGGCAGCGTCTGCGCGGTGCGGCCGAAATTGGCGACCCCGGTCGTCTTGTGGTGCGAGATCACCACCGGCACCTGCGCCGCGCGCCCGACGTGAAAGCTCTCGTCGAGGCTTTCCTCGACGTGCTCGGCCTCGTCGCGCATATGCGTCGTATAGAGCGCGCGGGCCGGGCGCAGATGCGCCGCGAGCGCCTCGATCTCGGCCGGCGGGGCATGAAACGCCGGGGCATAGTAGAGCCCCGACGACATCCCGATCGCGCCGGCATCGAGCGCCTCCTGCAGTCGCTCGGCCATGCCCGCGATCTCGTCGGCGCGGGCCGCCCGGTCGAGCTCGGGCATCGTGCCGGCACGCAACGTCGAATGACCGACGAGGC
>DATCQF010000067.1:0-2101 GCA_036569735.1 Allostellaceae bacterium
AGCCTGATCTTAATCATCGCGGCCCGGTACGCACGCGATAAATCGCGGCCGCCGCTCAGCCGAGGCCGGCGCGGGCGTAGAGCCGCACCGCGTTGTCCCACAGCAGCTTGCGCTTGCGCGCCTCGGCCATGTCCCAGCCGAGCACGATGCCGGCCGACGCGGGGAAGTGGCTCTCGCCGTGCGGATAGTCGGAGGCGTACATCAAGACGTCATCGCCGAGCAGATCCGAGACCGCGTTGGTCAGGGGCGCCCCCTCTGGGATCTCGATGCTCTGGAAATAGCGCCCGCCGGTCACGTACTCGCTCGGGCGATGCTTGAGGGCGGGCAAGGCCGCCTTGATCGTCTCGGCATGCTCGTCGAGCCGGGCGATCCAGAACGGCAGCCAGCCATGCCCGGCTTCGAGCGTGGCGATGCGCAGTTTCGGATAACGGTCCATGACGCCGCTGCCGATCAGCGCGGCCATGTTGCGCATGCCGCACCAGGGATGCGCCGCCGAGCGCTGCAGCCACAGATTGTCCCAGGTGTCGAGCCCGCCCGGCGCGTAGGGCGGCATGACGGTAAAGGTGTGCAGCACGACGGCGAGGTCGAGCACCGCCGCCCCGGCATAGATCGGCTCGAGGTCGGGATGGTCGAGCGGCACCCCGGCCGGGGCGTAGACCATGACCCCCCAGGCCCAGGCCGAGCGGCCCCACTGGCGCATCTCGGCGAGGGAGCCCGCGATGTCGCGGGAAGACGCGAGGATGACCCCGCCGAGGCGTTGCGGATAGGCGCCGCAATAATCGCTCATCCAGCGGTGATAAGCGCGGTACATCGCCATTTCGAGGTGGATGTCGTCGCCCGCGGTCCAGGTGCCGAACCAGCCCGACGGCAGCGTCAAATTGACGTCGACCCCTTCGTAATCCATGTCGGCGATGCGCGCCGCCGGGTCGACATCGACGAGGGGCGAGGGCTGGCGCTCGCGCGCGACGCCGGTGAACCCGGCCATGTAGCCGCCCGGGCTCTCGTCGGGCTTGGCGGCGCCGAGCTTCCTGCGGTAGCGGCGCTGGCCCTTCGTATAGGTCACCTGCCCGGTGCGCCCGGTCGCGCGGTATTCCTCCCAGCCGGCGAGCCGGTCCTTTTCGCCCTGGCTCAGATAGCGGTCGAGGATCGCCGCGTCGGGGCCGACATGGGTGTCGCTATCGAAGATCCGGTATCCGTCGCGGGCCATCATTCTCTCCCGTATTTTTGCTGAGCGGCATCGGGCAGATAGCGCTCCTCGAGGAGGCGCTGCTTGGCGGCGCCCTCGCCGTCCTCCGGCATTTCGGGGGTGGGATAGGGCCGGTCCTTGCGGCTGGCGACGAAATCGTCCCAGGCGGCGACGCCGCGCTTGTCGAAATCGGTCATGAAATCCCACAGCGCCGCCCAGGTCACCTGATGGCTGAACCCCGGGTACCAGGCGATCGTGACCCCGAGCGCCAAGTGCTCGTCGAGCCCGAGATAGCGCCCGAGCTTGCCCTTCATGAACGAGAACGGTCCCTCGACCGCGGCGCGGGCGAGCTTTATCTCGTCCACCGAATGCGGCGATTCGAGCTGCACCCAGTCGACCCCGGCGGCTTCTCGGTAGGCCTTGAGCCGGATCACCGCGTCGTCGAGCCCGCCATTGGCGGCATCGCGCGCGTAGCATTGCGCCATCACGACGAAATCGGGGTCGAGCTCGTTTTTCATGTCGACCGCGGCGCGGTAGCGCGCAATCGCCTGGTCGAGCGGCACGACTTCGACCCCGGCGTCCTGGGTCTTGCGCTTCCCTTCGATCGGCTGGTCGTCGATGCGCACCCCGGCGATGCCGCGGCGGATGCATTCCTTCACCATGCGGCGCACTGCCATAATCCCGCCATGCCCGGTGTCGCCGTCCATGATCACCGGGATCCTGACGCTGTCGGCGATCCAGCCGGCGATCTCGACGCATTCGGACATCGTCGCGGTGCCGACATCGGCGAGCCCGGTATAGGCGCCGACCACCCCGCCGGTGCCGACGAACAAGGCTTCGCAGCCGGCCCGCTCCATGATCCGGGCATGCGCCGCAGTCGGCGGATGGAGGACGGCCAAGACCTTGCCCTGACGG
>DATCQF010000068.1:0-3005 GCA_036569735.1 Allostellaceae bacterium
GCCGCGAGCCTCGCCGGGCAGGGCCTTCACCCGGGGCAGCGCGTCGCGGTGTGGCTGCCGAGCCGGGTCGAGACCGCGATCGCGCTCCTGGCCTGTTCGCGCAACGGTTACGTGTGCTGCCCGTCCTTGCACCGCGGCCACACCGTTGGCGAGGTGGTGGCGCTGGTCGACCGCATGCGCGCCGCCGCGCTGATCGCCGAGCCGGGTTATGGCGCGGATGCCGACCAGCACGACATCTTCGTCGCACTCGCCGACCGCGATTTTCTGCGCTGTGTCTGGCGCGTCGGCCCGGCCGACGCCGCGCCGTTCGCCGACCTCGCCGGGCCTGCCATCGCGACGCCGCCGAGCCGCGATCCCAACCAGGTGATGTATCTGCCGTTCACCTCGGGCACGACCGGCACGCCGAAAGGCGTCCTCCACAGCGACAACACCCTCCTCGCCACCGCCCGGATGATGGCGCGCGACTGGCATCTGGAGCGCGCGGTGCTCTACACGCTGAGCCCGCTCAGCCACAATCTCGGGCTTGGCGCGCTGGTGACGGCACTGGCGGCCGGCGGCGAACTGGTGGTCCACGATCTCCCGCGCGGGGCCAGCCTGATCGACCGGCTCGAGGAGACCGGCGCCGTCTTTCTGTTCGGCGTGCCGACCCACGCGATCGATCTCCTCGGTGAATTGCGCACGCGCGGCGGGCAGCGCCTCGGCGCGGTGCGCGGCTTTCGCATCTCCGGCGCCGCGGCCCCGGCAGCACTCGTCGCGGAGCTGATGGGCTATGGCGTCGTGCCGCAGAGCGGCTATGGCATGACCGAGACCTGCTCGCATCAATACACGCTGCCCGGCGACCCGCCCGAGCGTATCGTCGGGACCAGCGGGCGGGCCTGCGAGGGCTACGAAATCCGCATCTGGCGCGAGGACGACCCCGACACCCCGGCCGCACCGGGCGAGGTGGGCGAGATCGGCGGAAAGGGCGCCAGCCTGATGCTCGGCTATTTCGACGACCAGGCGGCGACCGAGGCCGCGTTCAACACCGCCGGCTGGTTCATGACCGGCGATCTCGGCTGGCTCGACGCCGAGGGCTATCTGCGCATCACCGGCCGCAAGAAGGACATCATCATCCGCGGCGGCCACAACATCCATCCGGCGCATCTCGAAGCCCTGGCGCTGCGCCATCCGGCGGTCGAGAAGGCGGCGGCCTTTCCGGTGTCCGATCCGCGGCTCGGCGAGCGCGTCTGCCTGGCGGTGGTGATGCGCAGCGACATACCGCTCGACCCACAACAAATCCTGCAACATCTCGACCGGGCCGGCCTGTCGAAATCCGACATGCCGGAATTCATCCTGCCGGTGGCCGAGATGCCGCTGACCGCCAGCGGCAAGATAATCAAGCGCGAACTGGTACACTGGGTCGAGGAGGGCCGGGTGCAACCGCTTCCCGTGCGTTTCCGGAGCGCCGACGAGTGACCAAATGACCCCCACCGCATCGCCGACCCGCCGCCTCGTCCTTGCCGCCGCCGGGGCGCTGCTGCTGCCGCGCGCCGCTCGATCGCAGCCGGCGAAGCGCCGCCGGATCGCTCTTCTTTTCGCCACGTCGCGCGAGTACAGCGAACCGTACCTCGTGACGTTCCAGCAGGGGTTGCGCGCGCTCGGCTATGGTGACGGGGACATCGAAATCGCGATCCGCTATGCGGACGGCCATCCGGAGCGACTTCCCGACCTTGCCGCCGAATTGGTACAGACGGCGCCAACGGTCTTCGTCGCGGCGGCGATCGCGGCGGTCCGGGCCGCCCAACAGGCGACCTCGACGATCCCGATCGTCATGCTGGCCGCCGGCGATCCGGTCGCCTCCGGGTTAGTCGCCAGCCTCGCGCATCCGGGGGGCAACCTCACCGGCCTGTCCAGTATTGCCTCGTACGAGATCGCCGGGAAGTGGTTGCAGTTGCTCAAAACCGCGGTCTCCGCTGCCCGGCGCGTCGCTATTCTGCTCAATCCCAGCAACTCCAGCCACCTCCCCGAGTTTGCGGTCGCACAGCAGGCGGCTCAGACTTTGCACGTGGAACTTTTCTCGGTCGAAGCGCGCGCCGTCGAGGAGATCGACGGTGCCTTTGCAACCGCGGCGCGCGAGAATGCCCAAGCGCTAATCGTTCCGGGCGATCCGATGTTCCTCTCGGAAAGGAGCCGGGTCGTCAGGCTCGCGGCAAGCCACAACCTTCCGGCAATCTATGGCTTCCGTGATTTCGCGGTGGCTGGCGGATTGATGAGCTATGGAATTGATCTCAAAGATCTTTTCCGGCGCGGCGGGAGCTATGTCGACAAGATCCTCAAAGGCGCCAAGCCGGCCGATCTGCCGGTCGAACAGCCGACCAGGTTCCAGCTGATCGTGAATTTGAAGACGGCGCAGGCGCTCGGCCTGACGATCCCGCCAGCGATCCTCGCCGGCGCCGACGAGGTCATCGAATGAGGCCCGGCCGGTCGCCGACCCGCCGCCTCGTCCTTGCCGCCGCCGGGGCGCTGCTGCTGCCGCGCGCCGCTCGTTCGCAGATGGCGAAGCGCCGCCGGATCGCCTACCTTGCCACCCCATCGCGCGCGGTCGCCGGACCACTCCTTGGGGCGTTCCGGCAGGAACTGCGCGCGCTCGGCTACGGCGACGAAGACATCGCGATCGAGATCCGGTACGCGGACGGACAGGAGGAGCGCCTTCCCGATCTCGCCGCCGAGCTGGTGCATCTCGCCCCGGCGGTCATCGTCGAAACGAATGCCGCTGCGGTACACGCCGCCAGACAGGCGACCGCGACGATCCCGATCGTCATGGCGGTTCCCACCGATCCGATCGGCTTCGGGTTCGTCGCCAGCCTCGCGCACCCGGGCGGCAACGTCACCGGGCTGACCAGTATGGTCTCGTACGAGATCGCGGGGAAATGGTTGCAGCTGCTCAAGACCGCAATTCCCGGCACCGAGCGTATCGCCATCCTGCTCAACCCCGGCAACCCGGGAAACATCCTCCAGCTCCAGGC
>DATCQF010000069.1:0-1657 GCA_036569735.1 Allostellaceae bacterium
CCGCTGTCCGACGCGTGCTTGATGGCGTCGACCAGGCGGTGCAGGTCGACCGCGGTCGCGAAATTCGGCTGGCCGCTTTTGCCGCCGCCGATCGCCTGGGCGAACAGCGTGTACATCTGGCCGACGTTGATGGCTTCACCGCGCGGCGTACCGGGCGCGACGAGGGTGAAGCGCGCCGGCACCGGGATCGGCGCGAGCGTGTTGTTGCCCTGCGCCCCGTGCAGCACAATTTCGCTCAGCTGCGGCGAATCCTCGCCCGATGCGACCAATGTCCCCTCGCGACCGTAGATTTCCATGCGATAGCCGCTGCCGGCGAACGGAATGGCGCCGATGTGGACCGACGCCACGGCGCCGCTCGCCAGATGGCCGCTGACCAGGATGTTGTCGGGCGCGGTGACGTCGAGCCAGGTGTTGGTGCCGGTGTCGAGCCACTGCTTGGCCTGGGTCGCCACCACGCCGGACAGCCGGGCGAAATCGCCGGCGACAAAGCGCATCGCGTCCACCGTGTGGCCGTTGGCAATGGTCAGCGTGTTGGCGCCGAGTTCGGCGTCGCGCTGCCAGGTGCGGTTGGACGGCCGGGTCAGGACGCCCTCGCGCATCAGGCTGACATGGACCGCCAGCACCTCGCCGACATACCCGGCCTCGACCAGCTCCTTCATGTGCATGACGGCGGGGTTGACGCGGGCCTGGAGGCCGATCGCCGTGACGAGGCCCCGGGCCTTGGCGAGCGCCGCCAGCTCCACGGCCTCCGCGGTCGTCCGCCCGAGCGGCCATTCGCAATAGACGTGCTTTCCCGCCTCCAGCGCCGCCTTGGTCGGGGCGTAGTGCGACGGCACGCGCACGACGACGGCGACCGCGTCGATCTCGGGCGAGGCGATCATCTTGCGGTAGTCGTCGAAGGCGAGGCGCGCACCGTAGGCCTGGCGGGCCGCCTCGGCGCTGTCGGCCCGGGTCGTGCACACCGCCGTCAGCTCGACATCCGAACTGGCCTGCACCGCCGGCAGGTGGGACCGCGACGACCAGGTCCCCTTGACGCTGGCGCCGATGAGGCCCAGCCGAATCTTGTCCGCCATGTCGCTCCCTTCCCGGAAACCGTACCTAATGAACCGTGCGCGATCGTGGACACACGGACGCCCGGCTGGCAACACGCCTGTAACCTTGGGAAGCGGGCTAATAAGCTCCGGTTTGGCGAAACGCGCCACCCAGGCTACGCTGAGAGGCGCATCGTCTGCTCGCAGGCCTCGCCTCCGCTCGTTCTGCTCCGCCACCATTACGCCACGGGAGACCCCGCCATGCCGCGTCTGAATTTTGGCGCCTTCCTCGCTCCACATCATCCGGTGGGCGAGCATCCGATGTTGCAGTTCCGCCGCGATCTCGACCTCGTGGAGCTATTGGACCGTCTCGGCTACGACGAGTTCTGGTGCGGCGAACACCATTCCAGCGGCTGGGAGATGATCGGCTCGCCCGAGATGTTCCTGGCCGCGGCGGGTGAGCGCTCGAAGCGCATCAAGCTCGCCACCGGGGTCGTCTCGTTGCCCTATCACCACCCGTTCAACGTCGCGCAGCGCATGGTGCAGCTCGACTACATGACCGGCGGGCGGGCGATCTTCGGGTCGGGTCCGGGCGCCCTCGCCTCGGATGCGCACACGCTGGGCAC
>DATCQF010000070.1:0-10892 GCA_036569735.1 Allostellaceae bacterium
GGATAGCGCCCGGAACCGAACGGGAGCGGGCCGGGCCCAGGCTGCGCGGGCGCCGGCGCGCTGAGCCAGCCGAATAGCCGGTCGAGGTGGGACTCCTCGGCGGCCGCCGCCGGTGTCCCCGGGCTTGACCCGGGGATCGCCAATGCGGCGTTCGGCAATGCGGCGGTCGGCAGCGGGGCGCTTGGCAGCGGCCTCACCGGCATGCCCCTGGTGGCGGCGAGCATGAAGCTGCGCCACGCGGCGGCCGGCAGCGAGCCGCCGGTCACCTTGTTCATCGGCGTGTCGTCGTCATTGCCGAGCCACACCCCGGCAATGAGGTCGGCGGTGTAGCCGATGAACCAGGCGTCGCGATATTCCTGCGTCGTGCCGGTCTTGCCGGCGGCGGGGCGGGGCAGCGCCGCAGCTTTGCCCGTCCCGTGGGCGATGACGCCCGTCAGCATGTCGTTCATCATGCCCACCTGCTCGGGCGCGATGACCGGGCCCGGCCCCGAGCCCCTGCGGCGGTAGATGATCTTGCCGCCGGTGTCGCGGATTTCACTGAGGCCGTAGGGCAGAACCCCGGTCCCGCCATTGGCGAAGGGGGTATAGGCCGACACCAGCTCCAGCAGGTTCACCTCGCCCGTGCCGAGCGCGATGCTCGCGTCGCGCGCCAGCTCGGAGGTGATGCCGAGCCGGTTGGCCGTCGCGATCACCCGGGGAATGCCGGCGCGCTCGGCGACCTGGACGGCGATCGTATTGATCGATTGCGCCAGCCCTTCGGCGAGGCTCATCTCGCCCTGGTAGCGGTTGAGATAGTTGTGCGGCTGCCAGTTGCCGATCCGGATCGGCGCGTCGACCAGCCGGTCGCTCGGGCGCAACCCGGCTTCGAGACCGGCGAGGTAGACGAACGGCTTGAACGCCGAGCCGGGCTGGCGCTGCGCCTGCGTTGCGCGGTTGAACTGGCTGTGCCCGTAATCGCGCCAGCCGACCATCGCGCGCACCGCGCCATCCGGCGCGAGCGCGACGAGCGCCCCCTGGCTGACCGCATCCTTCGCTCCGTAGCGCACCAGGATGTCGCCGATCGCCGCCTCCGCCGCGCTTTGCAGCCGCGGATCGAGGGTGGTGCGGACCGTCAGGTCGCGGTCGGCGGTGCCGGCGAAATCGCGGATCTGGTCGGCGACCCAGTCGGCAAAGTAGCGCGACCCCGGCCGGCCGACCACCGCGAGCGCGGCGCCCTCTCTCTGGGCGGCGGCCGCCTCGGTTGCGCTGATGAGGCCCGCCTCGACCATGTTGGTGAGCACCTGCGCCGCGCGTCCCGCCGCCGCGGCGCGGTCGCGCGCCGGGCTGAACCGGGTCGGCGCCTTGAGAAGGCCGGCGATGACCGCGCTTTCGAACAGGTTGAGCTTGGCGGCCGATTTCCCGAAATAGCGGTGCGCCGCGGCATCGACCCCATAGGCGCCGGCGCCGAGATAGACCCGGTTGAGGTAGATTTCGAGGATCTGGTCCTTGGTGAAGCGGTGCTCGAGCCACAACGCGAGCAGGGTTTCGCGGATTTTCCGTGCGAGGTTGCGCTCCGGCGTCAGGAACAGGATCTTGGCGAGCTGCTGGGTGATCGTGCTGCCGCCCTGGACGATCTGGCGGGCGCGCAGATCGGTTACTGCGGCGCGCAGGAGGCCGATCGGGTCGATGCCGAAATGCCGGTAGAAACGCCGGTCCTCGGTGGCGATCACCGCTTTCGGTAAGAGCGCCGACATCTCCTTCAAGGTCAGCGGCTGACCGAACAGATCGCCAAAGCTGGCGAGGAGGCTGCCATCCTCGGCGAGGATCGTCACGCTCGGGCGGCGCTCGGCCACCGCCAGCTGACTGGTGTCGGGCAGGGTGAGGGCGAAATAGCCGAGCGCTGCGCCGCCAATGATCGCGCACCACAGACCCAGCAGCACGGCCAGCTTGGCGGCCCGGCGCAGGAAACCTCGCCCCGCGTTTCGCCCCGGGCGCCTGCCGCGTGGCGCACGGCGCATCTGGCCGCGCCGCTCGCCCGGCCCCGCGCGCAATGACGGATCGGCGCGCATTGACGGATCGGCGCGCAGCGGCGGCGGCTCAGCCATCGGCCGAACCTCGACTCTCGCCCGCGCGGATCCCCAGGCGCATCCACGGGCGCATCGGCTTGGTCCCCCCACCCCGCGGCGGAGTTATCCGCCGCGACGGACGCCATTATACGCGAAACTGTGGCAAGTGTTCGGCAACCACGCGGGCGAGGGGAGGGCCTCCGATCAGCGCCCGACGCGGCGGATCAGCTCGGCCCAGCGGTCGAGCGCCGGCAAGGTCGCGGCGGCATCTTCGGGCGGCAGGCTGACGACGAGCCGGGCGACCCCCTGCTCCTCGTAGCGGCGCAGCCGGTCGTAATCCTCGCCGGCGCCCCATATCGTCACCCGGATGGTGCGCCCGGCCTCGGCTGCCATCTCCTTGAACTGCGGCAGGTAGTCGGTGACGTCGGCATATTGCTGGCGGCTCGCATTGGGGATCCAGCCGTCGCCGTAGCGCAGCGCGCGGCGCGCGGCATGCGGGAAGGCGCCGCCGACGATGACCGGCGGGTGCGGCTTCTGCACCGGTTTGGGCCAGGCCGCCATCGGCCCGAACTCGACGAGCTCGCCATGGTATTCGGCGGCGTCCTTGGTCCATATTTCCTTCATCGCCTCGACCCGCTCGCGCATCAGCTTGAAGCGCGTCTTGAAGACGGTGCCGTGGTCTTCCATCTCCTCGGCATTCCACCCGCCGCCGATGCCGAAGAGAAACCGCCCGCCCGACACCTGGTCGAGCGAGGCGACGAGCTTCGCCGTCTGGATCGTATCGCGCTGGGTGATGAGGCACACCCCGGTGCCGAGCCTGATCGTCTTGGTCACCGCCGCCGCCGCCGCCAGCGACACGAACGGGTCCATCACCTCGTAATACTGCTTCGGTAGTTCGCCGCCGGCCTGATAGGGCGAGCGCCGCGACAACGGGATGTGCGAATGCTCGGGCGCCCACACCGATTCGAACCCGCGCGCCTCAAGCGCCCGCGCCAGTTCGGCCGCACCCATCGAATAGTCGGTAAAGAACATCGCAGCGCCGAATTGCATTTCCGTTCTCCCAGAAAAAAAGCTTTAACGCAGAGGTCGCTGAGGCTCCGCCGAGGTCGCTGAGGGTTGTAGACCATTGACCAATCTGACGACACCGTCGCGCATATGCGCCACGTTGAAATTCAGCAGGTAACCGAGCCTGAAGCCGCCGAGCCTGATTTAACTCAGTAGCTGCGCACGGTGGACCGGAAGGATGGTTTCGATCGCTTTGAGTTCGACCACAACCCGGTCCTCGACGAGCAGATCGATGCGATAGCCATTGTCGATCGATAGATCCTCGTAGCGGATCGGGATCACGACTTGCTTGCGAGTGCGCAAGCGCTGTTTTTCGAGCTCGTATACGAGGCAAGCCTCATAGGCGCTTTCGAGGAGGCCCGGCCCGACCACGGAGTGCACCTTTATCGCCGCGCCGATAACAGCCGTGCCGATTTCGTTCTCGGTCATACCTCTGCGTCCTCTGCGAAACCTCCGCGCCCTCTGCGTTGAAGCGTTTCTTATGCTTGCAACTGCCGGATCAGCCCGGCCCAGCGGTCGAGGATCGGCATTATCGTGTCGGCGTTGGCCGCCGCCAGCTGGACGACGCCGCGCGCGACGCCCTGGTCCTCATAGCGCCTGAGGCGGTCGGGGTCCTCGGGGATGCCCCATACGGTGACCGGGACAGTGGCGAGGTCGCGCCCGGCCTCGGCCGCCATCTCCTTGAACTGCGGCAGGAAGTCGGTGACGTCCTCGTATTGCGGCCGGCGCGAATGCGGGATCCAGCCGTTGCCGTAGCGCAGCGCGCGCCGCGCGGCGTGCGGAAACATGCCGCCGACGATGACCGGCGGGTGCGGCTTCTGGACCGGTTTGGGCCACGCCGCCATCGGCCCGAAATCGACGAATTCGCCATGGTATTCGGCGGCATCCCCGGTCCAGATCGCCTGCATCGCCTCGATCCGCTCGCGCATCAGCTTGAAGCGAGTCTTGAACTGGGTCCCGTGGTCGGCCATCTCCTCGGCGTTCCACCCGCCGCCGACCCCGAACAGAAAGCGCCCGCCCGAGACCTGGTCGAGCGAGGCGACTGATTTCGCGGTCTGGATCGGGTCGCGCTGGATGACGAGACAAACCCCGGTGCCGAGCTTGATCGTCTTGGTGACTCCGGCCGCCGCGCTCAACGTCACGAACGGGTCCATCACCTGCGAATACTGCTTCGGCAACTCGCCGCCCGATGGAAACGGCGAATTGCGCGCCAAGGGGTTATGCGAATGCTCGGGCGCCCACAGCGACTCGAACCCGCGCGCCTCGCAGGCCCGCGCCAGCTCGGCCGCGCTCATCGAATAGTCGGTGAAAAACATCGCCGCGCCGATCTGCATGAGCTGTTCTCCTGGATAAAGACGGTTTACCGGGGCGGCGCCGGCTCGGCCGGGCGGATTTCCAGAATCATACCGCGAAGCCTGCACAGCCGGGGCTGGTGAAACGATAGCCGCGATGCGCCGGTGTGGGTAGTCTCTCGGTGCGAGAGATGCTCGCGCCTGAAAGCTGAACTGACAGTGCGAATCGAGCGAGAATGCCCGCGAGGGCCGAAATGAGGAAGCGCACCGGCCAATCAGGTGATCGAATGAAACGGCGCGAGTTGATGCTCCTGCTGGGTGGCACGGCTGCTGCGTGGCCGCTCGCCCTTGGCGCGCAGCAGAAGGCGGTGCCGGTGATTGGTGTGCTCGGCATCGGCAGTGCGTCGTCGCCCGGCCCGAATTCACCGTTTTGGACCGCATTCCGCCATGGACTGAGCGAAAGCGGCTATGTCGAGGGACAAAACGTTGTGATCGAATACCGCTGGGCGGAGGGCCGCTCTGATCGGCTGCCCGGATTGGCCGCCGATCTTGTCGGGCGCAAGGTCGATGTGATCGTGACCGGCACCTTCTCTGGGGTGCAAGCGGCCAAAAGCGCGACCTCGACGATTCCGATCGTCTTCACCGGCATCAGCGACCCAGTCGCAGCCGGGCTGGTCACCAGTCTCGCCCGGCCGGGCGGCAACCTCACGGGCTTCAGCCTTCTCAACGCCGAGCTGATGCCCAAGCGCTTTGAGCTGCTGTCCGAACTGGTTCCCCAGGCCAGGGTAATCGCCCTGCTGGTGAACCCAAACAATTCGACTACTGAGGGCGTCATCAGTGACGTGCAGGAAGCGGCGCGGGGAAAGGGGGTGCAGCTCGCTATCCTGAAGGCCGGCACCGAAAGCGAGATCGACGCCGCCTTCGCAACCCTCGTCCAACAGCGATCGGGCGGGCTCGTCGTCGGTGCCGATGCGTTCTTCTTCAGCCGGCGCGACCAGCTCGTGGCACGGGCGTCACGCCATGCGGTTCCGGCGATCTATTTATCGCGCGAGTTCGTCGCGGCGGGCGGCCTGATCAGCTATGGAACGAGCCAAGCGGCTGCTTATCGCTAGCTCGGCAATTACGCGGGAAAGATCCTCAAGGGCACGAAGCCGGCCGATCTGCCGGTCCAGCAGCCGACGACCTTCGAGCTGGTGATCAACCTCAAGACCGCCAAGGCGCTCGGCCTTACCGTGCCGCAGACCCTCCTCGCCCGCGCCGACGAGGTGATCGAGTAGTGAATTCAACTTTAAGACACGACCGGGGGTGCGGACCGGCGCTGTGCTAAACTCCGGCGATGGCCGCCGACGTCGTCGATCTCCGGGATTTCTACCGCAGCGCGCTGGGGCAGGTGGCGCGGCGGATGATCCGGCGCGCGATCCAGCGGGTGTGGCCCGATCTCAATGGCATGCGGCTCCTCGGCATCGGGTACGCGACCCCGTTCCTGTCGGCGCTGTCCTCTGAGACCGAGCGCACGCTTGCGGTGATGCCGGCCTCGTTGGGGGTGCTGCGCTGGCCCGCCGAGGGCCGCAACCTGGTGAGCCTGGCCGAGGAGGGCGAGCTCCCCTTCGCCGATTATTCGCTGGACCGGGTGGTGCTGGTCCACGCGCTTGAAACCAGCGAAGAGACGGGCGCGCTGCTCAAGGAGATCTGGCGCGTCCTTGCCGGCGGCGGGCGGGTGCTGATCGTGGCGCCCAACCGGCGCGGGATCTGGGCCCGGCTCGACCGCACCCCGTTCGGCTCCGGGCGTCCCTATACGATGTCGCAGCTCTCGCAATTATTGAGGGACGAGCAGTTCACCCCGGTCGGTACCGACGCGGCCCTCTTCATCCCGCCGGCGACGAGCCGGATGATGCTGCGCGCGGCGCCGGCCTGGGAGCGCATCGGCAAACGCTGGTTTCCGACCTTTGCCGGGGTGCTCCTGGTCGAGGCGACAAAGCAGATCTACGCCAAGCCCGCCGCGACCCGGGCGCCGCGCCGCCGGCTCGTCTACACGCCGGCACCGCATAGGCTGTAGCGGCCTATCCGAAATTGCCGGCTGACATCCGCGCATGGCAGATCTAGGCTGGACGCAAGGCTCCACCAAAGGAGCCGCAATGAGCAGGGCTATGGAGTCACCTCTAGAAGGCTGCGGGATCGGTGTGTCCGGCGGTAGCGAGGCAGGCATCGCGCGGCGCGACCTCCTCGGGTCGGCGAATCGGGGTTCGGGCTGATCCCGGGGTGCGCCGACACCGCGCCCTACGAGCATCACCCGGAAAGGCACGTAATCCGCCGCCGCAATCGCCACTGATCGGGTCCAACTCTTTGGTTGCATGAGGCTCCTCCCAGAATAGCCGAGACAGCGGCGCAGGGCTGGCCTACATTCGGTGCAAGGCCTTGCCGCAATGGGCCACTCGGGAGGAAAGCGTCATGAGTTCATCTTTGCATCACCGCGAAGAGGCCAACCCTGCCGGCGAACGGCAAGGCGTAACCCGTCGCGATCTCATTACCGCCGCGACCGCGCTCGGGCTTGTCGCCGGCGCCCCCGGGCTGGCCCGCGCCGCCGGGCCGCAGGGCCAGCTGACCTGGGGCATCCACGTCTCGCTGGCGCCGACCTGGTTCGATCCGGCGGAAACGCCGGGGCTGATCACCCCGTTCATGGTGCTGTACGCGCTGCAGGACGCGATGGTGAAACCGATGCCGGACAAGGCGATGGCGCCGTGCCTCGCCGAATCCTGGTCGGCCTCGGAGGATGGCCTCATCTACGATTTCGTCCTGCGCAAAGGCACCAAGTTCCACAACGGCGAGCCGGTCACCGCCGAGGACGTCAAATTCTCCTACCAGCGCTATCGCGGCGCCTCGCACGATCTGATGGCGAGCCGGGTTGCCGAGATCGAGACGCCTGACCCGCTTCACGTCCGCTTCAAGCTCAAGGAGCCGTGGCCGGATTTCCTGACGTTTTACGGCAGCGCCACCGGAGCGGGCTGGATCGTCCCCAAGAAGTACGTCGAGAAGGTCGGCGACGAGGGCTACAAGAAGCGCCCGATCGGCGCCGGCCCTTACAAATTCGTCTCGTTCACGCCCGGCGTCGAACTGGTGTTCGAGGCCTTCGAGGGGTATTGGCGCAAGATTCCGAGCGTCAAGCGGCTGGTGTTCAAGGTGATCCCCGAGGAGTCGACGCGTCTCGCGGCGCTGAAGCACGGCGAGGTCGACATCGCCTATTCGATCCGCGGCGAACTCGCCGACGAGCTGCGCAAGACGCCGGGCCTGACCCTTTTTCCGGTGGATTCTCCCGCGACGTTCTGGATCTCGTTTGTCGATCAATGGGACCCGAAATCGCCGTGGCACGATGCGCGGGTCCGCCAGGCGGCCAGCCTCGCGATCGATAGGAAGAGGATCAACCAGGCATTGACGCTCGGCTTTTCCAAGCTCACCGGCAACCCCGTGGTCTGCAACGCTTTCGACTTCTACTGGCAGCCGCCCGAAGCGGGCTACGACCCGGCGCAGGCCAAAAAACTACTGGCCGACGCGGGGCATCCAAACGGCTTCGACGGCGGCGAATATTATTGCGACAGCTCCTATTCCAACCTCGCCGAGGCGGTGCTCAACAATCTCGGCGAGGTCGGCATCCAATTGAAGCTGCGGCCGATCGAACGCGCCGCCTTTCTCAAGGGATGGGGCGACAAGAAATACAAGAACGTCGTCATGGGGGGCAGCGGCGCCTTCGGCAACGCGGCGACCCGGCTGGCGGCCTTTATCGTCAAGGGGGGCCCCTATGTTTACGGCAGCTACCCCGACCTCGACGATCTGTTCCAGAAGCAGGCGGCCGAGCTCAACCACGCCAAACGCGAGGCGATCCTGCAGAAGATCCAGCAACAGATACAGGAACGCACGGTCGCCGCGCCGATCTGGCAGCTGGCCTTCATCAACGGCTTCGGGCCCAGGGTCGGCGAGTCGGGGTTCGGGCTGATCCCGACTTTCGCCTATACCGGACCCTTCGAAGACATCACGATCAAGGGGGCATAGCCGGCTCTTTCACGACGAAGAGCGTCAGCGCGCCCTAACAACGGCGAAGACATTCGCGCGTGCCTTTGGCTAGATTGGGCGCCAGGGCCCACCAGAAGGGCCGCTGGGGATGGAGAATTCATGCGCTCACCTCATCGCCGCGCCGTATCCACGCCTGACGGGGACCGGTCCGGCATCAGCCGCCGCGAGCTTCTCGCGCTCGCCGCGCTTGGTCTCGTCGCCGGCCCCGCCGGTTTCGCGGCCGCGGCGGAGGCGAAGGGCGAATTGACCTGGGGCATTCATGTCTCCTTGGCGCCGACCTGGTTCGACCCGGGAGACGCGTCCGGGATCATCACGCCGTTCATGGTGCTCTACGCGCTGCACGACGCCCTCGTAAAGCCGATGCCGGGCCCGGGGCTGATCCACGGGCTGGCGCCAAGCCTCGCCGAATCCTGGTCGATGAGCGAGGATGGGCGCAGCTACGATTTCGTCCTGCGCCAAGGCATCAAATTCCACAACGGCGACCCGGTGACCGCCGCGGACGTCAAGTTCTCGTTCGAGCGCTACAAGGGGGCCTCGAATGCCCTGATGAAGGACCGCGTTGCGGCGATCGAGATCGCCGATCCCCGGCACCTCCGGTTCAAGCTCAAGGAGCCGTGGCTCGATTTCCTGACGTATTACGCGACCGCTACCGGGGCCGGCTGGATCGTCCCCAAAAACCACATCGAGAAGGTCGGCGAGGAGGCCTTCAAGAAGGCGCCGGTCGGCGCCGGCCCGTACAAATTCGTGTCGTTCAAGCCAGGGCTCGAACTGGTCCTCGAAGCGTTCGCGCCGTATTGGCGCAAGGCGCCGACCGTCAAGCGCCTGAATTTCAAAGTCATTCCCGACGAGGCGACGCGCCTCGCGGCGCTGAAGAACGGCGAGGTCGACATCGTCTATTCGGTGCGCGGCGAACTCGCCGAGGAGCTGCGGCGCACCCCCGGCCTGACCTTGAAGCCGGCAGTGGTCCAGGGCGTGTTCTGCCTGTATTTTCCCGACCAGTGGGATCCCAAATCGCCGTGGCATGACGAGCGGGTGCGGCGGGCCGCGAGCCTGGCGATCGACCGCAAGGGCAGCAATGAGGCGCTGACCCTCGGTTATTCGCTGATCACCGGCAATCCGATCGTCGCCGACCACAATGAGTTCTACTGGCAGCCGCCGGCCCCGGTGACCGATCCGGCGCAGGCGAAGAAGCTGCTGGCCGAGGCTGGGTTCCCCAACGGCTTCGACGCCGGCGACTACAATTGCGACTCGTCGTACGCGAACCTCGGCGAGGCCGTACTCGACAATTTGCTGGCGGTGGGTATCCGCATGAAACTGCGGCCGCTCGAACGGGTGGCCTTCATCAAGGCCTACGCCGAGAAAAAACTGTCGAACGTTATCCAGGCCGGTCCAGCGCCGTTCGGCAACGCGGCGACCCGCTTCGAGACCTACGTGATCAAGGGCGGCGCGTTCTCCTACGGCAGCTATCCCGATATCGACGAGCTCTACCAGCAGCAGACTATCGAACTGGATCGCGGCAAGCGCGAGGCGGTCCTCCACAAGATGCAGCAGCTGATCTATGAGCGCACGGTCTTTGCGCCGATCTGGCAGCTCGCCTTTATCAACGGCATCGGACCGCGGGTCGGGGAGTCGGGGTTCGGGCTGATCGCCCGCTTTCCCTATACGGCGCCCTACGAGGACATCACCATCAAGGGCGCCTGATGGAAGCGGGCGTGCGGTGCGGGGCTACGCCTTTAGGGTGTGAGCAATCTTCCACAGTCGCCGAGACATTCGGGGTCAAGGCTGGTCTACAATAGACCCGAGGCCATCCTGGAAATCACCATCGCGAAGGAGGCGTCATGAGCGCATCCCTGCACCGCCGTGAGGCTCAGTCTGACATGATTCCGGCCGGCGTGACGCGGCCCGGCATGACGCGGCGCGATCTGTTGGCGGCGACCGCACTCGGCCTTGTCGCCGGCGCCCCTGGGATCGCCCGCGCCGCCGGACCGCAGGGTCAGCTGACCTGGGCCCTCCACGTCTCGCTGCCGCCGCTGTGGTTCGATCCGGCCGATACCCAGGCGCTGATCACCCCGTTCATGGTGCTCTACGCGCTGCACGACGCGATGGTGAAGCCGATGCCGGGCAGCATGCAGACGCCGTGTCTCGCCGAAAAGTGGTCGATGTCGGAGGACGGCCTGACCTGGGATTTCGTGTTGCGCGACGGGGTCAAGTTTCACGATGGCGAGCCGCTCACCGCCGAGGACGTCAAGTTCTCGTTCGAGCGCTATCGCGGCGCCAACCAGGCGCTGATCAAAGAGCAGGTGGCGGCGATCGAGGCGCCCGATCCCCGGCATGTGCGCTTCAAGCTCAACAAGCCGTGGCCCGACTTTCTGACGTTCTATTCGAGCGCCAGCGGCGCCGGCTGGATCGTGCCGAAGAAATATGT
>DATCQF010000071.1:0-6220 GCA_036569735.1 Allostellaceae bacterium
GGGGTGGCGCACCGCGCGGGCCTCCTCGACGAGGACGGCAGGCTGCCGCGGGCCGGGCGCGCCTTCGCCGCCGCCTCGCTCGGTGCGATGGGCGGCGCGCTCCTCGGTACTTCGACGGTGACGAGCTATATCGAGAGCGCGGCCGGGGTCAAAGCGGGCGGGCGCACCGGGCTCACCGGAATCGTCGTCGCCGCGCTCTTTGTGCTGACCCTGTTTCTCGCGCCGCTCGCCCAGTCGGTCCCGGTCTACGCCACCGCCCCGGCCCTCCTCTTCGTCGCCTGCCTGATGGCGCGCGGCTTTGCCGAGCTTGACTGGGAGGACGTCACCGAATACGCCCCGGCCGTCGTCACGGCCCTCGCCATGCCGCTGACCTTCTCGATCGCCAACGGCATCGCCCTCGGCTTCATCAGCTATGTCTTGGTCAAGCTGCTATCCGGCCGGTTTGCCGAGGCGGGGCCCTCGATGATCGTGCTGGCCATGCTGTTCATCGTCAAATATGCGTTCTTCTGACCCCAAACCGCCGATGAAACCGCGCGGGAAACCATCCGGGAAACCGGCAGGGCTGCGCATCGTCGGTGGCGTCCATCGCGGCCGGCGGCTCGTCGCGCCCGAGGGCGATACCGTGCGGCCGACCAGCGACCGGGCCCGCGAGGCGTTGTTCAACATCCTGTCGCACGGCGATTTTGCCGCCTCGGGCCTGATGTTCGCCGGGCGTCCGGTGCTCGACGCCTTCGCCGGCACCGGCGCTTTCGGTCTCGAAGCCCTGTCGCGGGGCGCCGGCGCGGCAATCTTCATCGAGGACAACCGCGAGGCGCTCGCCGCGCTGCGCCGCAATGTCGCCGCGCTTGGCGAGGAGGACCGCGCCCACATCGTGACCGGCGATGCGACCCGGCCGGCGCGCGCCGCCCAGGCCTGCGCCGTCGCGTTTCTCGATCCTCCCTATAGGAGCGGGCTGGCCGCACCGGCCTTGGAGGCGCTCGCCGCCGCCGGTTGGCTGACCCCCGACGCGCTCATTGTGATCGAGGTTGCGGCGCGCGAGGATGTGCCGCCAAGCGCCGGCTTCACCCTGATCGGCGAGCGCGTCTACGGCGCCGCCCGCCTCGTCTTCCTGCGCCGCGAGCCCCTCGGCGAAGGCGCCCCAACCGGAGACCAGCGATGACCGAGACCCCCCTGCCCCGCGTGACCCTGCCCGATGGCGAGCTGGTGCCGGCCTTTGGCCTGGGCACCTGGCATATGGGCGAGGACCGCCGCCGCGCCGCCGACGAGGAGGCCGCCTTGAAGCTCGGCATCGAGCTCGGCATGACCCTCATCGACACCGCCGAGATGTACGGCAACGGCAGCGCCGAGGAGATCGTCGCGCGCGCCGCCGCCGGGGTCCGCGAGCGCCTCTTCATCGTCAGCAAGGTGTTGCCCCACAACGCCTCGCGCAACGGCGTGGTCGAGGCCTGCGAGCGCAGCCTGAAGCGCCTCAAGACCGACCATATCGATCTTTATCTCTTGCATTGGCGCGGTTCCGTGCCGTTCGCCGAGACCCTCGCCGGGTTCGCCCGGCTAAAGCGCGACGGCAAGATCCGCCATCACGGCGTCAGCAATTTCAACACCGACGACATGCAGGAATGGGTCGGGATGGCCGGCGGAGAAACCGTCGCCTCCAACCAGATCCTCTACAACCTCGGCCGCCGCGGCCCGCAATACGAGCTGATCCCGTGGTGCCGCGAGCGGGCCATCTCGATCATGGCCTATACTCCGCTGGACCAGGGCCGCATTCTCGGCAACCGGGCGCTGCAGGAGGTCGCCGCGCGGCACGGCGCCAGCGCGGCGCAGGTCGCGCTCGCCTGGCTCTTGCGGCAGGACGGCATGATCGTGATCCCGAAGGCGACGACGCTCGAGCATGTCCGCGACAACCGCGGCGCCCTCGACCTCGCGCTCGACGCGGGCGACCTCGCCGCGCTCGACCGCGCCTTCCCGCCGCCCAAGGGCCGCACCGCGCTCGGCATGCTGTAGCCGCCCCGGACCCGCCCGGGCCCGCCCAAAACTGCGGCGGCTCAAGGGTTTTTTTGCGCCGATTGCCGGGCGCGCGTGTTGTCGTCAAAGTAGCGCACCAACACGCTGGTGGGTCCGTTATGGCCGATATGACGATCTATCTCGGCAACAAGAACTACTCCTCCTGGTCCTTGCGCCCGTGGCTCGTGCTGAAGCGCACCACGGTCGACTTCGACGAGGTGGTGATCCCGCTCTATCAGCCCGGGAGCCGGGAGACGATCCTCAAATACTCGCCCTCGGGGCGGGTCCCGGCATTGCACCATGGCGCTATCACGGTATGGGAGAGCCTGGCGATCTGCGAATACCTCGCCGAATCCTTCCCGAATTTCGAGCTGTGGCCGAAAGACCCGGCGGCGCGCGCGCTCGCGCGTGCGGCCAGCGCCGAGATGCATGCCGGGTTCGGCGCCTTGCGCGCGCATCTGCCGATGAATATCCGCTCGAGCTTTCCCGGGCGCAGCGTGACGCCGGAGGTGCAGGCCGACATCAACCGGATCATGTCGCTGTGGCGCGATTGCCGCACCCGGTTCGGGGAGGGACAGGGCGAGTTTCTGTTCGGCAACTTCACCATCGCCGACGCGATGTTCGCTCCGGTCGTGACGCGCTTTCGCACCTACAAGATCGAACTCGAGCGCGACGCCGAGGCTTATTGCGACACGGTCATGGCGATGCCGGCGATGCAGGAATGGGTCGCCGCCGCGAAGAACGAGCCGATGATCGTCGAGGAATACGAATTCTGAGGCCCGCCCGGAACATCTGGTTCGAGCGCTCCGCACCGCCTTCGCCGGCTCTCAACGCAGTGCCAGATTTGCATTAAGACACTTCAGCCGGACGCAGAGCGTTCGCCGTGCCGGTTTAGCGAAAATCAGGCCTTGCGGTCGGCGTCGTCGATCGCCTCGCGCAGCATTTCCAGGGTCAGCCACTTCTCCTCGGCCGCGAGAAGCGCGTCGCGCGCGGCGGCGAGCGCCCGGGTTGTTGCGCCGAACCGCGCCGCATCGCGGGCATAGAGGTCGCGGTCGGCGAGGACGGCGTTGAGCCCGGCGATTTTCGTCTGCAACGCCGCGATCCGCGCCGGCAACGTCTCCAGCGCATGCCGGTCGTTGAAACTCATTCGGCGCGGCTGGGTGGCGGGCTGCGCTCGGGCCTCCGTCACCCGGCGCGGCTGCTTCGCCGCCGCCACCGGTGCCGGCGGGGAGCCGCGCTGGGCCAGCATGTCGGTGTAGCCGCCGGCGTACTCGATCCAGCGCCCGTTGCCGTCGGTGACAATCGTCGCAATCACCACACGATCGAGGAAGTCGCGGTCGTGGCTGACCAAGAGCACCGTGCCGGGATACTCGGCGAGCCGCTCCTGCAACAAATCGAGGGTCTCCAGATCGAGATCGTTGGTCGGCTCGTCGAGCACCAGGAGGTTGGAGGGCCGGGCAAACGCGCGGGCCAGGGTGAGGCGGGCGCGCTCGCCGCCGGACAATACCCCGACCGGGGTGCGGGCCTGCTCCGGGCGGAACAGGAAGTCCTTCATGTAGCCGACGACATGCCGGGTCTGGCCGCCGACCGCCACCGTGTCGCCGCTCCCGCCGGTCAAGGCGTCGCTCAGGCTTTGCAGCGGGTCGAGGCTCTCGCGGCGCTGGTCGAGCGTCACCTGGGCGAGGTTGGTGCCGAGCCGCACCGCTCCCTTATCGGGGGCGAGCGCGCCGGTCAAGAGGTTGAGCAGCGTCGTCTTGCCGGCGCCGTTGGGGCCGACGATGCCGACCCGGTCGCCGCGCAGTATCCGCGTCGAAAAATCGCGGACGATCGCGCGACCGCCATAGGCTTTCGCGACGCCCTCGGCGACGACGACCAGCCGGCCGGACAAATCGGCCTGGGCCGCCTCGAGCCGGACCATGCCCTGGGCGCCGCGTTGCTGCTTCTTTTTCCGGCGCATCGCAAAGAGATCGGCGAGCCGCTTCTGGTTGCGGGTGCGCCGGGCGGTGACCCCATAGCGCAGCCAGTCCTCCTCCATGACGATTCTGCGGCCGAGCTTGTGGTGCTCCTCCTCCTCCTCTTCGAGCACCCTGTCGCGCCACGCCTCGAACGCGCCGAACCCCTCCTCCAGGGTCCGGGTGATGCCGCGGTCGAGCCACACCGTGGTGCGCGAGAGGCGCTCGAGGAGGCGGCGGTCGTGGCTGATCAAGACGATGCCCGAGCGCATGCCGGAGAGCTCGCGCTCGAGCCACTCGATACCGGGCAGATCGAGATGGTTGGTCGGCTCGTCGAGCAAGAGGATGTCGGGCGAGGGGGCCAATGCACGCGCCAGCGCGGCGCGGCGCATCTCGCCGCCGGACAGGGAGGCGGGGTCTTCGGCGCCGGAGAGGCCGAGTTCCTTCAGCAGGTACAGCGCGCGGTGGCGACCCTCGGCCGCCCCAGCGTCGCCAAACCCGGGGGCGCCAAACCCGGGGGCGCCAAACCCGGCCTCGACATAGGCCAGCGCGGTGGTGAACCCGGCCAGATCGGGTTCCTGCGGCAGATAGCGGATCGTCGCGCCGGGCTGGGCAAAGCGGCGCCCGGAGTCGGGCTCCATGAGGCCGGCGGCAATGCGCAGCAAGGTCGATTTGCCCGAGCCGTTGCGCCCGACGAGGCACACCCGGTCGCCGGCACCGACCGCCAGCTCCGCGCCCGCCAATAAGGGCGCGACCCCGAAATCGAGGTGGATATCCTGGAGCAGCAGCAACGGGGGCGGCATCGCCAACGAAATATCACGTGATGGTCTGCGCCGGTGAGAAAACCGGCATGGTCTAACCGGGCTGGCTCGGGCGCCGCGGCAGCAGCAGTATCGGCCCATAGCCGATGACGAAGAGCCCAAAGGCGCCGATCCACAGGCCGGCCGACGCGACCAGCAGCGCCGTCGCCCACAAATCGCCGACCGCGACGGCGATGCGCAGGGTCGCGGCAAGATTGACCAGGATGTAGATCAGGACCGTGGTGCGATCGGCGGCCAAGGAGCGTCCGGTGTGGCCGCGCGCGACCCGGGTCATCATCGCCAGCGTCATCGTGCCGATCGCACCGGCGGTCAGCGCGTGGATCGCCGCGCTTTGCGGCACATCCACCCCGAGCGTCGCCAGGCCGAGCAACAGGGAACCAAGCGCCAGCCACGCGTATCCGACATGGAGGATGAAGAGGAGCGGCTCGGCGAACGTTGCACCGCCGCGCCACCGGAGCAGCCGCCAGAAATTCAGCAGGGCGCCGAGCACCAGGATGAGGCCCAAGGGGCGAAACCCCGGGAGGATCGCCCAGCCCAACAGCCCGGCATGCAAAAACCCGAGGGCGCCGCGGTCGATCCAGCCGTGCGGCGGCGGGAGGTCCCCGGCACGAGGGTCATCGCGCTGGGCCAGCCAGTTCCGGGTAAAGCCCGGCACGATGCGTCCGGCCACCACCGAGATCAGCACGACAACGCCGGTGAGCCCGAGACGCCACCCCAAACCCGCAGACCAGACAATCCCTTCGACTTCCAGATGCATCAGCAGATTGGCGGCGCCAAGCACCGCGATCGGGGCAATGATCGGGAGATTGCGCCAGTTCCGGCCGGCAATGATTTCGCGGGCAGCGACGGCAACGAAGAGGACCGGGAACGCGAGGTCCGCGGCAATCGCCAGCCACGCCGGGATGACGGCCGAGATCAGGCAGGCGATACGGCCGAGCAGCCACAGACCGGCCAGCGTTGCCAACGGCAATCCGCAGACCACGGGCCGCCCGGTCCAGTTCGGGATCGCGGTCAAGAGGAAGCCGGCGATGGCGGCCATCACGAAGCCGAAGAGCATTTCATGGATATGCCAGGAGAGCGGGTCAAACCGGCTCGGCACGGCGGTTCCGGTGACCAGCATGGCGACCCAAAGCGCCAGCGCCGCCGCCGACCACAATCCGGCCGCGAAAAAGAACGGCCGGAAGCCCAGAGTCAGAAAAGCCGTCGGAGGAGGGCGGGTCATACCAAAGTCACAATGCTTTAAGCGTCAGGCGCCTTCATTTAAGATTGTCGTCCCGGCGAAGGCCGGGATCCACTTATCAACCGTTCGGGGCGCAGATCGGTGGATCCCGGCCTTCGCCGGGACGACTTAATTTTTATATGCGGCAATCGTAGGCCGATGCTCAGGGTTCAGTGCGGATGGAGCCACCTGTACGGATCGGCCCCGCCGCGGCGAAGCTATTG
>DATCQF010000072.1:0-4141 GCA_036569735.1 Allostellaceae bacterium
ATCCGCTGCCGCCTCCTATGTTCCCCAGGCGCTCGCCGCCGCCGGCGCGGCGACCATTTTCGCCAGCCTCTACGCCGCGCATGCGCTCTACGGGTTCCTGCCGGCCGGGGTCGCCTTCGCGCTGCTCGCCCTGACCGCGGGCGCGGCGGTCGCGCAGTCGCTGCGCCACGGCCCCCTGGTTGCCGCGCTCGGCCTCGTCGGCGCCTACGCCGTGCCGCTGCTGGTCAGCAGCACGGCGCCGCAGGCCGTGCCGCTGTTCGCCTATCTCGTGGTCGTCACCGCCGCCTCGCTGGCGTTGCTGCGGCACCGCGCGTGGTGGTGGCTCGCCTGGCTGTCGCTCGCCGGCGCGGTGGGCTACGTGGTGCTGTGGCTGGGAAGCGTGAGCGATCCCGAAACGCCGGTCGTCGCGGGCTACCTGCTGGTCCAGTTCGGGCTGTTCGTCGCCTTCCGCCAAGGCATCGCCCGGATCGGTTTCCTCGCCGGCGTTGTCGACAGCCCGATCGTACTGGCGGTGACGCGCGTCGCCTTCTGGGCGATTGCCCTTGGCCTCCTGGTACTGGCCCATGCCGACCGGTTCGGCACGACCAGCGTCGCCGCCGCGATCCTCCTGACGATCGGCCTCATGGTGGTCGCCTACCGCGACACCCGGCTCGACGATGTCATCGTGGTGGCCGGGGTGCTGGCGCTCGCGCTGCTCGCCAGCTGGAACCTGCCGATGCCGACCGAGGACTGGAACGTGATGGTGTTCCGGCTCCAGCCGGATCACGTCGTCAATTTCTCCGTCGCGGCGGTCGTATTCACCCTGTTGCTCGGCCTCGGCGGGTACCTCGTGCTGCCGATGGTGGCGCGGCCGGGTCGTTGGGCAGCCTTATCGGCGGCGGTGCCGCTGCTCGTTCTGGTCATCGCCTATTGGCGCCTGCAGAAATTCGAACTCGACATCGCCTGGACCCTGACCGCGCTGGCGCTGGCCGGTCTCGAACTCGGCGGCGCCGCGACGATGGCCAGGCGGCGCACCGGCGAATTCGAGATCGAGGTCGCGCTCGCCTCCTATGCCGTCGGGATCCTCGGCAGCACGATCTTCGCGGCGACCCTGGCGCTCGGCGAGGCGTGGTTCACCGTCGCGTTGGCGCTGCACCTGCCGGCGATGGGCTGGATCGAGGGCCGCATCCGGCTGAAAGCGCTGCGCTGGCTCGCTCTCGGGGTCGCCGGCATCGTGTTGATCCGGCTGATCCTCAACCCGTACGTGCTGGATTATCCGCTCGGTCCGACGCCGATCTTCAACTGGCTGCTCTATGGCTATGGCGTGCCGGCGGCGGCTTTCATCGTCGCCACAAAGCAGTTCGGCAGCCGCGCCGACGATCTTCTCGTGGCGGTGCTCGAAGCCGGCAGCATCCTCTTCTCGCTGGCGCTCCTGTCGCTCGAGTTGACCCACGCGATCTACGGCGACCTCCGTACCGTGCCGCTGGAGGATTTCGGCGCCGGCGCGGCGCAGATCGCGCTGTGGCTGGTGTTCGTCGGCGTGCTGATCGCGGTCGGCGAGTGGCGGCAACGTCCGGTGTTGCATTGGGGCGGGAGGCTGATCCTCGGCGCGACGTCGATTGGCGCGGTTCTGTGGCAGCTGCTGATGCTGCTGTTCGGCGTCCGGGTCGGCAATTTGATGATCATCGATGCCCTGTTGCTGGCCGATGCGATCCCGGCCCTGGCTTACGCGGTCATCGCCTGGCAGAGCCCCAACCGGCCGGTGCTGCGCACCATGGCGCGGGTGCTTGCCGCGATCTATGCCTTCGCCTGGATCACGCTGGAAATCCAGCATGGCTTCCATGCCAAGGTCGAGCTGTTCCACAGCAGCACCGAGGCGGAATGGTATCTCTATTCGGTCGCCTGGCTTGCCTTTGCCGGCGTTGCGATGGCCGGCGGATTATTGTGGCGGAACCGATGGCTGCGGCGCGCCGGGCTCATCGGCATCCTCCTCGTCATCGCCAAGGTGTTCCTGTCCGACATGGACGAGCTCAGCGGCGTCTTGCGCGCCCTCTCGTTCCTCGGCCTCGGTCTCGCGCTGGTCGGCCTCGGCTACGCCTACCGCCGCTTCCGCCCGACCCAACGCCCGGACTAGCGAAGCGCTAGGCTGGTGCATGCCACTCCTCTAATGATAGGTGTAGGTATGCTTGAAACACGCACCTCGGATCCGATACTCGTCCGTTTCCGGGCTGCGCTCGAAACGCTCTACGGCGACAGGCTGGAACGTGCCGTGCTGTTCGGTTCGCGCGCTCGCGGCGACGCACATGCCGATTCCGACTACGACGTCGCGGTCTTCCTGAGAGACCTGACAGACCGTTGGGGCGAGGCTCGCCGCCTCTCGGTGATCGATACGGATATACTCGCCGAAACCGGCGCCTTTATTCACTCGATGCCCTATGCCGCCGGCTCTTACCGGCAGCGCACGCCACTGATGCACGAGATCCGCCGCGACGGCGTCGATCTGTGAGCGATGTAGGGCGGAAAAGCGCAGCGCATTCCGCCAATTCTCGATGTCTCGCCTCAGCACCGGCGGCGACAACGCAAGTAGGCGGAATGCGCTGCGCTTTTCCGCGCTACGAGCCGAGCCGCCTGGATCGTGACCTACAGGAAGCTGTAGGGGTCGACGTCGACCTGGAGGCGGGCCGAGCCGGCGATCCGCACGCAGCCGAGCCAGTCGCGCAGCACGGCCTGCAGGTTGACACGGCGCTCGGCCCTGACGAGAAAACGCCGGCGGTGCCGTCCGCGCAGGATCGCCAGCGGCGCGGGGGCGGGGCCGAGCACCTGCACGCCGGGCAGCTGCGGCGCGGCGCGGGCGAGCGCTCGGGCCGCGAAATCGGCCGAATCGGGATCGCCGGCGCTGACGATGAGGGCCGCCAGCCGGCCGAACGGCGGCAGCCCCGCCTCGCGCCGGGCATTCGCCTCGGCGGCGAGAAAGCCGTCGCGGTCGCCGGCGGCGAGCGCCTGCATCACCGGCTGGTCGGGCATGTAGGTCTGGATCAGCGCGCGGCCCGGCCGCTCGGCGCGCCCGGCGCGCCCGGCGACCTGGTGCAGCAGCTGATAGGTCCGCTCCGCCGCGCGCAGATCGCCGCCGGAAAGCCCGAGATCGGCGTCGACCACGCCAACGAGGGTCAGCATCGGGAAATGGTGGCCCTTGGCGACGATCTGGGTCCCGATCAGCACATCGTAGCGCTGCTCGACCATCGCGTCGGCGAGCTCGGCGGCGGCGCGCGGCCCCGACAAGAGGTCGCTGACCATTAGCGCGATGCGGGCAGCGGGAAACCGCGCCGCGACCTCCTCCCGGAGCCGCTCGACCCCGGGCCCGCACGGCACCAGGGTTCCGGCGGTGAGGCATTCGGGGCACAGCGCCGGCACCCGCTCCGCGTAACCGCAATGATGGCACAGGAGCCGCCCGGTAAAGCGGTGCTCGACCAGCCAGGCGGTGCAGCTCGGGCATGACAGGCGGTGGCCGCAGGCGCGGCACAAGGTCAAAGGCGCATAGCCGCGCCGGTTGAGGAACAACAGCGACTGCTCGCCGGCGGCCAGGGTCTGCCCGAGCGCCTCGACCAGCGGCGGCGCGAGGAACCGCCCGGGCTCGACCCGCTCGCGCCGCATATCGACGAGCGCGATCCGGGGGAGCGTCGCCTCGGCATGGCGGCGCGGCAGGGATACCCGCTCGTAGCGCCCGCGCGCTATGTTGACCACGGTTTCGAGCGACGGGGTCGCCGACACCAGGACGATCGGAATGCGCGCGATCGAGGCGCGCAGCACCGCCATGTCGCGCGCCTGGTAACAGACGCCGTCGTCCTGCTTGTAGGAGGGGTCGTGCTCCTCGTCGACGACAACGAGGCCGAGCTCGGGAAACGGCAGGAACAGCGCCGAGCGCGCCCCGACGACGATGCGCGCGCGGCCCGATGCGACCGCCCGCCACGCGTCGCGCCGCGCGCTGTGCGACACCTCGGAATGCCATTCGACCGGCGATGCGCCAAAGCGCCGGCGGAAGCGGTCGAGCCACTGCGCACCGAGCGCGATCTCGGGCAGGAGGACCAGCACCTGATGGCCGGCCGCGAGCGCCTCCGCGATCGCGGCGAAATAGGTCTCGGTCTTGCCCGACCCGGTGACCCCG
>DATCQF010000073.1:0-1725 GCA_036569735.1 Allostellaceae bacterium
AATTTGTCCGGGTCCGGCGTCCGGCGCGCGGCAAAGGCTTCGCCCAGTTCGTGCGACTCCTCGCTGTCGAGATAGGGGCGCAGCAGCATGTCGTGGGCGAGGCGGGCGAGGCCGCCGACGCCGCCGTGGCGGGCGCTGAACGCGGTCTTGATCGCGGCCAGGGCAAAGGCGCCGCGCTCGGCGATTTCCAATGCCATCGCGCGGGTCGCCGCGGCGAGTTCGGCGTCGGGCACGACCTGGTTGATCATCCCGAGTTCGAGGGCCTCGCGGGCGCTCAAACGCGGGTTCCTGAACCAGATCTCCTTCGCCTTCTTCTTGCCGACGAGGTCTTCCAGGTACCAGGTGCCGAACCCGGCGTCGAAGCTGCCCATCATCGGGCCGACCTGGCGGAAGACCGCGCTCTCCTTGGCGATCGTGATGTCGCACATGATCTGCAGGACATTGCCCCCGCCGACCGCGTAGCCGTTGACCGACGCGATCACCGGCTTTTGCAGCCGCTCGATCGACTCGTACATGTCGAGCGTCGGCAGGACGCCGGCATAGAGCCGGGTCTCCTCCATCCCGGCCTTGCGCCCGCCGATGCAGAAGAATCTATCGCCGGCCCCGGTGAGCACCATGACGCGCGTGCGGGTCTCGCGCCGCACCGCATTGATGCAGTCGCGCACCTCGTGGCACATCGTCTCGGTGAACATGTTGCCGTCGTCGGGGCGGTTCAGCGTCAAGGTGCCGACCGGCCCGTCCTCCTCGTAGAGGATCGTCTGGTAACCCATCGGCGGTGCTCCTTTCGCGCGTATTAAAGTTCCGGGCACTTGCAAAACCCTGCACGGAACCGGCAAGGTCCGGTCCAGCTCAACACGGAGGCGCCAGATGTTACAGGATTTATTGCCCCAGGCCGAACGGATCGCGGCAAAGCTTAAGGCGCGCAAGGAGACCGTGTCGGTCGCCGAATCCTCGACCGCCGGGATGATCTCGGCGGCCTTGCTGGCGATCCCCGGCGCCTCGGCCTATTTCATCGGCGGCGCGGTCGTCTATACGCGCCAATCGCGCACCGAACTACTACGCGTAACCGAGGCCGAGTTCGCCGCGCTGACCGGCATCACCCCCTCGACCGAGCCTTATGCCCTCCTCTTCGCGCGCAAGATCAAGGAACGCCTGGCGACGACATGGTCGGTCGGCGAGACCGGCACGGCCGGCCCCACCGGCAGCCGATACGGTCATGCCGCGGGGCATTCCTGCGTCGGGGTGATCGGCCCCAACGGCGAGCGCGCGATCACCGTCGAGACCGGCAAGGACGACCGGGTCGACAACATGCGCGTCTTCTCGATCGCCGCGCTCGACCTCCTGGAAAAAGCCCTGGGCTGAGTTCCCGATCAGCGCCGGATCAGGAATTCCTCCACCGGACGGCGCTCTTCCCAGCCGGCGCTTTCGAGCGCCGGCACGGTATCGGCGGTCTCGGCGTAGCCGAGGCAGAAATAGCCGATGAAGTGCCACGCGCCGGGCACGTCGAGCGCCGCGCAGATCGCCGGCGGATCGAGGATCGATACCCAGCCCATGCCGATGCCCTCGGCGCGCGCCGCCAGCCACAAGGTGTGCGCCGCCATCACCGCGGAATAATCCAGGGTCTGCGGCATCGTATGGCGGCCGAGCCCGTGGCCCTGGGCGGTCGCGCGGTCGGCGAAGACGGCGAGCTGGCACGGCGCGGCGTCGAGCCCGGCGAGTTTGCGG
>DATCQF010000074.1:0-2152 GCA_036569735.1 Allostellaceae bacterium
ATCTCGGCCAGCGGGTGGCGCCACACCAATGCGACCGCGCTGGCGAGCGCGACGAACAGATAGATCGACAGCGCCATCCACGCCGCCGGCACGTGGATGAACATGATCCGGACGCTTTCGCCCTGCTGGTAATCCGGCGGCGCGATCACCAGGGACCAGGCGAGCCCGAGCCCGAGCACACCGACCGCCGCGGCGCCGAACCACGGCAGCACCGCGCCGCTCACGCGCATGAAGCGCGCCGGGTTGGCCAGCCTATCCACCCGAAATCGGCGGGAGAGCATCGCGGCGCCTTTCTCGATCAGAGATCCGCAGTTTAGCGCATCGACGCCGCGACGTCAGCGCGGGCCGGGGTCGCACCTAATCGAGGGCCTGGCGCAGCGCCGCGGCGGTGGCGAGCGGCGCAAGCGGCAACGCGGCCAGGGTCACCGCCCCGAGCAGCAGGAGGTGGGCGCGCGCCCCTTCGGCGGCGAGAACCGCCTCGACCGCCCCGGTACCGAAGATCAGCGGCGGCAGGTAGAGCGGCAGCACCAATAGCGTGACAAGGATCCCAGGCCGCCTGGCGCCCAGGGTCAGCGCCGCGGCAATCGCGCCGAGGAGGCTCAGCGCCGGGGTCCCGATCATCAGGCCGAGCATCAGAACCGGGATCGCCGCCGGATCGAGGTCGACAAAGACCGCGAGGACCGGGCTGATCAAGACAAGCGGCAGACCGGTCGTGACCCAATGCGCCGCGCCCTTGGCCAGCACGATCAATTCGAGCGGCGCCGGCGACAAAAGGATCAGATCGAGGCCGCCATCGGCGTGATCGGCCGCGAACAGGCGCTCCAGGCTCAGCACCGACGCGAGCAGCGCCGCCACCCAGATGATCCCGGCCGCGATCCGCCCGAGGAGTTCGGGCTCCGGTCCGACGCCGAACGGAAACAGCAGCACGGCGAGCACGAAAAACCCGAGGACGAGCCCAACTTCGCCGCCCTGGCGCAGCGCGAGCCGCAGGTCGCGCCGAAACAGGCCAACGAGCGGCGCCATCACCACCAGGCCGCGAGCGCTGCTTCGGCCGGCGCGGCAAAATCGTCGAGCATGATGACCGCGGCATCCTTCAGCGCCAATTGCTGGTGGGTCGCGATCGCGACCCGGCCGCCGGCCGCCCGGTGCTCCGCGATCAGGGCGAGAAGCCGGGCCTCGGCGTCGCCGTCGAGCGCCGCGGTCGGCTCGTCGAGCAGCCAGATCGGCGCCGGCGCCGCGACGAGGCGGGCCAGCGCGAGGCGCCGGCGCTGGCCCGCCGACAGCCAGCCGCACGGCCGCTCGGCGACCTCGCCCAATCCGAAGGCGTCTAGCGCCTCATCGATGGCCGGCGCCGCCGTGCCGCGCAGCGCCGCCCAGAAGCCCAGCATCTCGCGCGCGGTCAAATTCGGCTTCGTCGCGTCGAGATGGCCGACATAGTGGACGAGAGCGCGGTAGCGCGATGCATCGCGCGCGATCGGCACGCCGCTCCACGACAGGTCGCCCGCCGCGGGCTCCAGCAGGGTGGCGAAAAGGCGCAATAGGCTCGATTTGCCGCTGCCGTTGCTCCCGGTCAGCACGAGCGCCCCACCGGAAGGCAACCGGCAATCGAGCCCGGCAAACACCAGGCGCTCGCCGCGCCGGCAGGCGACGCCCTCGGCGACAAGCTCGCCCTCAACGGCGATGCCGCTCAGCACTCGATCATCCCCCTTGAAGTGTCATCCCGGGCGAAGGCCCGGCCTTCGCCGGGATGACGGCGTTCTAAATACGCAGAATGAGGCTGGAACCTCGAAAGCGGTAGTTATTGTGTTGGGCGGGCAAAAAAAGCGGCTCCGGAGGGGGAGTTCCGAAGCCGCACTTTATCCGGCCGACAGGATCGGCCGGATAGGAGGTTTGGGGGACAAACCTGTAGGGATGCACCCTACACAGCCGATATTCGTCCGGAATTGAGACCCTGGTTTGAAGGAATTACGGCAATTCAATGACAAATTTTATCCGATTGGCCGCCGGTCCTCGATCACCTTGCCGTCGTTCGGCAGGCTGCCTTGCGGCACAAGCGTAACACTGCCGCGCAGCTTGGTGACCGCCTGCACGGTCTCGGCGATGGCGGAAGCCGTCTCGGCGGGTTCGCCCATCTCGACGAGCAGCGTCATCT
>DATCQF010000075.1:0-3917 GCA_036569735.1 Allostellaceae bacterium
GCGCAGCACCGCGTTGAGTTGGAACGAATGGACGAGATTATCGGCCGCCCATCGCGCCGAAATCGGCGGCATCCTGTCGACCCCGTAGAACAACAGCGAGGAGACGATGGCCAGGAGGATGTTCATCGCCGGCCCGGCAGCCGCGACGACGACCATCCCGGCGCGCAGAGGCCTGAGCTTGTTGAAATTCACCGGCACCGGCTTGGCATAGCCGAACAGAAACGGCGAGCGCAGCAGGATCAGCAGCGCCGGAAGGACGATCGTGCCAAACCCGTCGACATGCTTCAGCGGGTTGAAGGTGATGCGGCCGGCGCGCAAGGCCGTGTCGTCGCCGAACCGGTTGGCGATGAAACCGTGCGCCGCCTCATGGAACGTCACCGCGAAGATGACCGGCAGAACCCAGGTACTCGCCACTTGCAGCGTCGCCTGCCAATCACCCAACGCATTCATTGTCCTGAATTCCCCGCTCCCGCTCCCGCTCCCGCCAACAGCCCGGCGAAGCGCAGCTCCGCCGCATGGCGGTCGAACCCCTCCCGCGAGCTCAGGCGCAGCTGTTCGCCGCGCGCGATCCGTGACCGGGCCGCCGGCGAGATCGGCCGGGCGGCATCGACGATTTCGGCCATCTCGCCGATCACCCCATTGCAATGCAAAACCAGGTCGCAGCCGGCATCGAGGGCGCGGCGGGTGCGTTCGCCGAGCGTGCCGTCGAGCGCCCCCATCGAGATGTCGTCGGACACCAACACGCCGCCAAATCCGATCTCACCGCGAATAATGGTGTCGATCACGTGTCCGGAAAAGGTCGCCGGCGCGGTTTCGTCGATCGCCGCGAAGACGATATGCGCGGTCATCGCCCATGGCATCGCCCCCGGCATCGCCGACAGCGCGCGGAACGGAGCAAAATCGCTGTGTGCGAGGACGGCGGGGTCGGCTTCGACGCGCGGGCAGGCATGATGGCTGTCGACCCGCGCGCGGCCATGCCCGGGGATGTGCTTCACGACCGGCAGCACGCCGCCGGCCAAAAGCCCCTCGCAGAACGCGCGGCCAAGCCGGGCCACCCGCGCCGGCTCGCTACCAAAGGCGCGGTCGCCGATCACCGGGTCGCTGTCGGGTACCGGCAGGTCGAGCACCGGCGCGCAATCGATGGTGATGCCCACCCCGGCCAGATCGTCGGCGATCAGGCGGGCGCCGAGCCGTGCCGCTTCGGCGGCGAGCGGGTCGGGTAATGCGGCGATTTGCGCCGCCGCCGGATAGACACGCCAATGCGGAGGGCGCAACCGGGCGACCCGGCCGCCCTCCTGGTCAATGAGGACCGGCGCGTCTCCCCGCACGACGCAGCGGCGCAGTTCGAGGACCAGCTCGCGCAACTGATCCGGGGCCCGGCAATTCCGGCGAAAGAGGACAAAGCCGAGCGGGTCGGCAGCCGCGAAAAAACGCCTCTCCTCGGGGCTCAGGCGCTCCCCGGCACAGCCCAGGACCACCGCGCGCGGCAGCTTTCCATCGGGTCCCGCGGCCTCATCGGGCAAGGATGCACCCGAGTTTGCGGCGTTTCAATTCGCCGCACAGCTTTTCGGCGGCGGCGGCATCGCCAAACGAGCCGGCCTGGATGCGATAATAGATGCCCTGGTCGCCGAGGTCGGTGCGCACCGCCACGGCGGTAAGATTGCCCAACAGATCGGAATTCTCGCGCTTCAGCCGGGCCCATTCCTCGCGGGCGGCCTCCGGGCTGCGCAGCGAGGCGAGCCGCAGCTGAATGGGGCCCTTGCCCGGCGGCACCGCGACCGCGGCCACCGGCGCCGGCTGCCTGGGCTGCGGCGCCGTTTTCGCCGCGGGCGGCGGCGCGGCCTTTGCCGCGGGCTTCGCGGGTGAGCTCGCAGCCGGCGCCGCGGCCGGGGCAGAAGCGGGCGGACTCGCCACGGGCGCCGCCGGTGCCGGGGGGGTGGGAGGTGGCGCGATTGCCGCCTCCTTCGGGGCTGGCGCGGGACGCGGCATCGGCTGTGGGGCGGCGGGCAGCAGATTTTCCACCTGCGCGCCACCCGGCTTCTCGTTATAGAGCGAGACGTTCTGATCGGGGATCGCCATCCCGCCCGGCTGGTCGGGCTTCACCTTGGTCGGGCGCTCATCGGCGCGGATCAGCGCAACCCCGTCGCCCTGGACGCCGCCCTGGACGCCGGCCGCCGGATGGCGGGTACCCTGGACATAGGCGAACCACAGCCCGCCGGCGAACAGCGCCATCGCCAGCAGGCTCAGGAATATCTTCGGCAACCGGCGGTCCGCGCGGGAGAACTCGTCGCCGCGATCCTCGCCGACCAGATGGAGGCCGTCGTCGCGGTCGTCATAATCGCTGAGCGTCTGATGCATTTCCTACATCTCCTCGACCGCTTCGACCCCGAAGACCGCCAGCCCCGAGGCGATGACGAGCGCGACCGCCCGCACCAGCACAAGCCGGGCGCAGGTCAGCTCCGGGTCCGCCGCGATCAGGAACCGCAGCGTCGCCTCGTCCTTGCCCTTGGTCCACAGGAGGTGGAATTGCGCCGCCACCTCCTGCAGGAAAAACGCGATGCGGTGCGGCTCATGCGACTCGGCGGCGCTTTCGACGGTGCGCGGCCAGCTCGCCAGGAGCCGGATCAGCGCCAGCTCGAAGGGGTCGGCGAGGCGATCGAGCGGCGCCGCCGCCAATGCCGTGTCGGAAAGGCGCTCGGCCGGCAGCTGCTCGGCGGCGTGGCGCATCACCGAGGCGGCGCGGGCATGCGCGTATTGCACATAGAAGACCGGGTTGTCCTTCGACTGCTCGGTGACCTTGGCGAAGTCGAAATCGAGGGTCTGGTCGTTCTTGCGGGTCAGCATGATGAAGCGGAAGGCGTCCTTGCCGACCTCGTCCACCACCTCGCGCAAGGTGACAAAGGTGCCGGCGCGTTTCGACATGCGCACCGGCTCGCCCTTGTCGAACAGATTGACCAGCTGGGTCAGCTTGACGTCGAGCATGGCCTCGCCCTCGCTCAGCGCCTTCACCGCGGCCTGCATGCGCTTCACATAGCCGCCGTGATCGGCCCCCCACACATCGATCAAATTCCTGAAGCCGCGGCGAAACTTGTCGTTGTGGTAGGCGATATCGGCGGCGAAATAGGTCCACGACCCATCCGATTTCTTCAGCGGCCGGTCAACTTCGTCGCCGAACTGCGTGGCGCGGAACAAGGTCTGCGGGCGCGGCTCCCAGTCGTCGGGAAGCTTGCCCTTGGGCGGCTCCAGGACGCCGGTGTAGATCAGCCCGCGCTCGGCGAGCGCCGCCAGCCCTGCATCCACCGCCCCGCTCGCGACGAGGCCGCGCTCCGAGACAAAGGCGTCGAAGCCGATCCCGAGCGCCGCCAGATCCGACCGGATGAGGCCCATCATCTCACTGACGGCGAACTCGCGCAGCGGGCCCAGCCACTCGGCCTCGGGGCGGCCGAGCCATTTTTCGCCGTCGCGCTCGGCAAGGGCATGGCCGGTCGCGGCCAGGTACTCGCCGGGATAAAATCCCTCGGGGATCGCCCCGATTTCCTCGCCCAGCGCCTCGCGGTAGCGCAGATGGACCGAGCGCGCGAGCATGTCAACCTGGGCGCCGGCGTCGTTGATGTAATACTCGCGGTGCACCGCAAAGCCGGCCTTGGCGAGGAGCGCGGCCAATACGTCGCCGACCACGGCGCCACGCCCGTGCCCGACATGCATCGGCCCGGTCGGGTTGGCCGAGACGAATTCGACATTGACCTTCTCGCCGCCGCCGATCGTCGCATCGCCGTAAGCCGTACCGGCGTTGAGGATTGCGCGCAGCTGCGCGTGCCACACCGCCGGCTCCAGCCGGATGTTGAGAAAGCCCGGGCGCGCCGCCGCCACGCTGAAGCCGCTGCCGCGGTAATCGCCGCTGACAAGCTGATGACGCG
>DATCQF010000076.1:0-1700 GCA_036569735.1 Allostellaceae bacterium
CGCGTCGCCCCAGATCAAGACGCCGTCGCGGCTGACCTGCCACGCTTCGTGCAACAGGCCATGGGTGAAGCCCTCGCCGCGCGCGCGGCGGCCGAACACGATGATCCCGCCGCCGAGAAAGCCGGTGCCCGGCGCCAGCGCAATTTGGGTGTGGCGACGCAGGCGCGCGCCATCGAAGAGGATCGTCTCGGGCGGCAGGTATTCGAGCCAGGCACCCTCGCCGAGCGATAGATCCTGGGCGATTTGCGTGGTTGCGCCGGTCGAGCGGTAGATTTTTTCCGCGGCCGAGGCGGTCACATGGGCGACGGCCCCCTCCTCGAGGCGAATGGCGATTGCGACATGGTCGCCCGCGACAAGGCCGCCCGAGGTGGTGACCAGCACCGCGAGGGTGGCATCACCAGCCTCGGGAGCCGGGAACAGCACCCGCATCGGATCGTGCTGATAAAGCCGCGTGAGGCGGGTCGCCCCGTCGCGCACCGCGAAGCCGATCTCGGCAACGCCTCGAACACCATCCTTCGCAGTAAGCCCCCACCCTAACCCTCCCCCGCTTGCGGGGGAGGGCACACGCGTCGACTTTCCATCGCCTTTATTTGGGACGTTTCGGGGGTCTCCCTCCCCAGCAAGCGGGGGAGGGTTGGGGTGGGGGCTGTGGCGGGCGCTCAATATCCCAGCGCCATACCGTCCTTGCGCGGCTCGGAGCCGCCGATCAGGACGCCGCGCTCCCGGTCGATCCAGATCGCTTGGCAGCCGCCGATCGGCACCTCGAGCATCTCGATCGCGTGGCCGCGCCGGGCGAGGTCGGCGCGGATCGGCTCGGGCACAAAATGCTCGACCTGCAGCGCGCCCTGATAGGCGAAAACGCGCGGCGCCTCGGCGGCCTGCTGCGGGTCCATGCCGCGATCGATGAAGCGGTGCAGAAAGGTCGCATGGCCGACCGCCTGGTACTGCCCGCCCATCACGCCGAACGGCATCACCGACCGGCCGTCCTTGACCAGCATCCCCGGGATCAGCGTGTGGAACGGGCGTTTCTTTGGCGCGATCGCGCTCGGATGACCCGGAATGGTGCGGAAGCCGCTGCCGCGGTTGTGCAGGATGACGCCGCTTTCCGGTCCCATGATGCCGGTGCCGAACGCCGAGAACAGTGAGTTGATGAACGACACCGCGTTGCCGTCGCGATCGACGACGCACAGGTAGATCGTGTCCTTGTGCTCGACCCCCTCCCAATGCCGCGGCGGCAGCGCGCGATCAAGGCGGATGTCGCGGCGGGTCCGCTCGGCCCACGCCTCTGACAGGTACCCCTCGACATCCACGGCCACGAAATCGGGGTCGCCGATGCGGGTGTCGCGCACATGGAGCGCGGCCTTGGTTGCTTCCGCGATCAGGTGCAGCCGGTCGGCCTCGCTGAACCCATCGCCGCCCATGGCATAGCCTTCGAGCGTCTTCAGGATCATCAGCGCCGTCAGCCCCTGATTGGCCGGCGGGCATTCATAGACGTCGTAGCCGCGATAGGAGGCGTGGATCGGCTCGACCCAACTCGAACGCTGCGCGGCGAAATCCGCCTCCTCGTGCAGCCCGCCCAGTTCCTTCAGACGATTGACGATGTCGCGCGCGACCGCGCCTTCGTAGAACGCCTCGCGCCCCTCGCGGCCGATCCGGCGCAAGGTCCGGGCGAGCGCAGTGTTGCGCATCGTGTCGCCGGC
>DATCQF010000077.1:0-6256 GCA_036569735.1 Allostellaceae bacterium
GGCGAAATCGCCGAGCGGCATCGAGCGCGAGCGCGACTGCCTCGGTGGCATCCGGCAGATCGCGGATCTGGACGCCTCGGTCTTCAAGAAAGCGCAGAACCAACGGCCCGGTGATGTCCAGGGGCACGCCGAGCTTGTCCGGCCGCGCGAGGGCAACCGCAGCCTCCCACACCGCGATCGCGGAGGTGATCGGGTCGGTCGCGGCGATCAGAGCGGCGGCACAGCGCTCGGCCTCTGCTTCGTCGCTCAGCATTGCCACGATCGCTGCCGCGTCGAGAAACGTCAAACTTCCCCGGACATCTCGTCGTAGACCACGCGCGCCAGAGGCCGGCGCGCCCGCTCGGTTAACTCGACGCCGAATTCGGCGCGCAGACGCGCCGCGGTTTGCTGTGGCGTTTCGCGACCGCGGCGGTGTGCGATCGCTTCGCGCAGCGCGGTCACGATCGCGCCGGTCAGGGTCGCGCCCTCGATTTTTGCCAACTGCCGGGCCAAGCTGTCAGCTTCCTTGTTTGTGATATTTATCGCCATTCGCGCTCCTGACGGATAAAGATACATCGTTCAATATGGGTATCCATATCGATCCATCTACATCTCTGCCACACGACGCTGCGGTGCCGGGGCTTGCCGCAGAGACCGGTTTGGCGCGACACTCGGGCCCCTATCGACGACGCCATTCTGGAGCGGGAGATCGACCATGCCGTCGCGCCGTACCCTCTTCCTTCACCTGTCCGCCGCCGCCCTCATCGCGAGTTGTGCCTTCCCTGCCGGCGCTGCCGAAAAGACCGTCACGATCGGGATCAACCTGCCGCTGACCGGCGCCGACGCGCATGACGCCGAACTGATCAAGGACGGCGCCATGCTCGCCCTCGATGAGGCCAATGCGCAGGGCGGCGTCGCCGGCTACAAGATCAATGTGATCGTACTCGACGACGGCACCGCGACCGCTGGCCAGTACGACCCCGCCCAGGCGGCGACCAACGCGCGCAAGATGGTCTCCGACACCAGCGTCGTCGCCGCGATCGGGCCGCAGATGAGCGGCTCGGGAAAGGCGATGTCGCCGATCCTCAGCCAGGGCAACCTGGCGATCGTCACCCCGTCCTCGACCAACCCGGACATCACCGACCCGAAATTCGCCGGCCAGTACCGGCCAGCCGGCAAGGCGATCTATTTCCGCACGGTGACGACGGACGCCTTTCAGGGCCCCAACATGGCCAACTACTTCGCCGATACGCTCAAAGTGAAATCGCTCTACGTGCTCGACGACAGCGGCGCCTATGGCGTCGGCATCGCCGATGCGTTCCAGCGCCAGGCCGAGAAGCGCGGCATCAAGGTGCTCGGGCGCGACCAGCTCAACCCGAAGGAGGCCGATTACGCGACGGTTCTCACCAAGATCAAGTCGTTGAACCCGGATGCGCTCTATTACGGCGGCGTGGCCCAGGCCGGGGTCAAGGTGGTCAAGCAGTCCTATGACATCCTGCCGAAGATCATCAAGTCCGGCGGCGACGGGGTTCTCGGGGCGGAGATCCTCAAGGGCGCCGGATTCCCGGCGGCCGAGGGATGGTATGCGACGAACGCCGCGCCGAATGTGCTCGAGGTGCCCGAGGCGAAGCCGTTCGTCGAGAAATTCGCCAAGAAGTACGGCCAGCAGCCGGAGAACTATTCGATCACCGCCTATGACGCCGCTCTGGTGATCCTCGACTCGATCAAGCGCGTTTCCGCCGCCGGCAAGGAGGTCAATCGCGCCAACGTGCGCGACGCGATCCAGGAGTCGAAGGTCAAGACGTTGCAGGGCGAGGTCAGCTTCGATCAGAACGGCGACATTACCAACCGGGTGGTCAGCGTTTTTCAGATCAAGAAGGATACCAAATATCCGCTCGATGACGTCCTTCATCAGTACAAGTACATGGGCGTCGCCCCGCAAGGCTCGTGAGTTCATTGCTTCCGCCAAGTCACCGTCACCCCCGCGCAAGCGGGGGTCCAGGGCAACCGGTCAGACTGCCTCCCTGGATTCCCGCTTTCGCGGGAATGACGGGTGATGCATTGCAATCGCGTTCAGTCGGCGCCGCATGACCGACACCGCGGTTCTGCTGCAGCAGGTGATCAACGGGTTGAGCCTCGGCGCGATGTACGCACTGTTGGCGCTCGGCTTCACGCTGGTTTACGGCATCCTGGAACTGATCAACTTCGCCCATTTCAACGTGTTCATGGTTGCGTCCTTCATCGGCATGTGGGCGCTGGAATTCCTCGGGGTCTCCGGGCAGAGCGAGGTCTTGACCGGCATGGCGCTCTTTGGAACCCTGGCCTTTGCGTTCGCCGTGACGATGCTGGCGGCCGGGGTGATCGGCGTCGCGATCGAGCGCATCGCACTGCGCCCGTTGCGCGGGGTCGGGGGCACCGCGGCGATGATCACGACGATCGGGGTCTCCTATATCCTCTTCAACATCATCCTCCTGACGGTCGGCGCCTCGTCGCAGAATTTCCCCAACCCGCTGCCGGTCGTGCGCTGGGAGATCGCGGGCGCGGTATTGCAGCTGCGCGAGGTGCTGATCTGGGGGATCACCCTCGCGCTGATGCTGGGGCTGCACCTCTTCGTCAGCCGGACGCGGCTGGGGAAGGCGATGCGCGCGACCGCGCAGGATGCCGAGGCGGCGCGCATGATGGGGGTCGATGTCGACCGGGTCATCGTCACCGCATTCTTTCTCGGGTCGGCGCTGGCCGGCGCGGCGGCCTTGATCTTCGGCCTCTACTACAATTTCACCAGCTTCATCATCGGCTATACCGCGGGTCTCCGGGCGTTCACCGCGGCGGTGCTCGGCGGCATCGGCAGCGTCACCGGCGCGATGGTCGGCGGCGTGCTGATCGGCCTCATCGAGAGCCTCGGAGGTCATTTCCTGGCGGTGCGCTGGGCCGACGTGATCATCTTTTCGATCCTCGTCCTGGTGCTGGTGTTCGCCCCGACCGGCCTCTTCGGCCGCGCGGCGGCGACCCGGTCTTGATGCCGCCACGCAGCTAAGATGCCCGCACCCAGAACGGGCATGATCGGCGGGTCGTTTTCGTGGATCCGCCGGGCCTCGCCGCTCGCCGGGATCGCGCCGCAGCTGCGCTCGCGAATCATCGTGACAACCATCTTCGCGCTGGCGATCCTGTTCCCGATTGTCCACCGCAACGATGCAGATATCGACGCGGTGGCCAACGCGCTGACCTACGCCGCGCTGGCGCTCGGCCTCAACATCGTGGTCGGTCTCGCCGGGCTCCTCGACCTCGGCTACGCCGCGTTTTTCGCGATCGGCGCTTATACCTACGGCGTCGCCGCGTCGTGGCAGGTGACCCCGGAATGGACCGGCTTCTGGGAAACCTTCGAGTGGCTCGGCATGGTCGCGCGGTTTCACGAGACAACCGGCGATGTCGTCCATTTCCAGGTGTCGTTCTGGCTGATGATGCCGGTCGCGGCGGCGCTGACCGCGTTTTTCGGATTGCTGTTCGGCGCGCCGACCTTGCGCCTCAAGGGCGATTATCTGGCGATCGTGACCTTGGGCTTCGGCGAGATCGTGCCGATCGTCGTGCGCAACACCCCCAGCGTCACCAACGGCGCGATGGGCCTCAACGGGGTGATGGCGCCGCAGCTCTTTGGCTGGAGTTTCGGGGTCGACGCGACGCCCTATTACTATGTCGGCCTCGCGCTCGTCGCGTTCCTCATCCTGACCAGCCAGCGCCTCAAATTTTCGCGGATTGGCCGGGCCTGGATGGCGATCCGCGAGGATGAGGTCGCCGCCGCCGCGATGGGGGTCAACCGGGTCAAGCTGAAGCTCCTGGCGTTCGCCACCGGGGCGGCCTTCGCCGGCGCGACCGGCACCCTCTTCGTCGCCAAACTGCAGACCGCGACCCCCGACATGTTCGGGTTTCCGGTCTCGGTGATGATCCTCGTCATGGTCGTCTTCGGCGGGATCGGCAGCGTCTGGGGCGTCGTCCTCGGGGCGATGCTGCTGCAGATCCTGCAGTCGTGGTTTCTGATCGACCTGTCGCAATGGCTGCACGCGCTCGGGCGCCTTGTCGGCGTCGAATGGCTGCAGCGGATCGAGCTCGCCTCGTCGATCGAGCTGATCTTCGGCCTGATCCTCGTCACGATGATGCTGTACCGCCGCGAGGGGCTGATCCCCGCGACGCGCCGGGTCGCCGCGCTGAGCCTCGAGGAGCAGAACGCCCCGGTCACGCGCGGCGGGTTCGACAGCTTGCAGGGGTTGGGCGCACTCGATGCGGCCGTGGACCAGCCCGGGGCCGCCCCGCTCCTCCAGATCGACAATCTGACCGTGCGGTTCGGCGGGCTCGTCGCGCTGCGCTCGGTGACGCTCAGCGTTCCGGCGCATTCGGTGGTCGCCGTCATCGGTCCGAACGGCTCGGGCAAATCGACGCTGTTCAACGCGGTCACCGGGCTGGTGCCGGCCAACGAAGGCAGCGTCCGTTTCGCCGGGGTCGAGATCGTCGGCAAGCCGCCGCACGTCGTCCTCGAACGCGGCATCGCCCGCACCTTTCAGAACATCCGCCTGTTCCCCAACCTGACGGTCCTCGAAAACGTCCTCATCGGCATGCACGCGCGGCTCCACACCGGCGCGCTCGGCGCTCTCTTACGCCTGCCGGTGACGCATCGCGAGGAGGCGGCGGCAAAGGCTCGCGCCTTCGAGATCCTGTCGGTTTTCGGCAACCGCCTGCTGCCGCGCGCCGACCATGTCGTGTCGAGCCTCTCCTACGCCAATCGCCGGCGGGTCGAGATCGCCCGCGCGCTGGCATCCGACCCCAAGATTCTCTTGCTCGACGAGCCGACGGCGGGGATGAACCCGGCCGAAACGCTGGAGCTCGCCGAGCAGATCAAGGGCCTCAACCGGCTCGGCCTGACGATCATCCTGATCGAGCACAAGCTCGCCGTCGTGGTCAATCTCGCCGACAAGGTCATCGTGCTCGACCACGGCGAGAAGATTGCCGAGGGCTCGCCCGCCGAAATCCGGCGCGACGAGGAGGTGATCCGCGCCTATCTCGGGCGGAGCGCCGCGATTGCCTGAGCCGCCTCTCCTCGAATTCCGCGGCGTCGACACGCATTACGGCGATCTGCATGTGCTGAAAGCGGTCGATTACCGGATCGACGAGGGCGAGATCGTGTGTCTCCTGGGCGGCAACGCCTCGGGCAAATCGACGACGATGAAGACGATAATGGGCGTCGTCGTGCCGACATCGGGCGAGGTTCGCTTCGATGGGAAAACACTCGCCGGGGTCGGCGTCGCCGAACGGGTGCGCCGCGGCATCGCGCCGGTGCTCGAGGCGCGCCGCCTGTTTCCGCGCATGAATGTCTACGAGAACCTCGAAATGGGCGCCTATACGCGGCCCCGCGGCCCCGAGTTCGAGGCCGATCTGGAGCGTGTCTTCGCCCTCTTCCCGCGGGTCAGGGAGCGCCTGAAGCAGCTTGCCGGCACCCTGTCGGGCGGCGAGCAGCAGATGGTGGCGATCGGCCGCGCGCTGATGGCGCACCCGCGCCTGCTGTGCATGGACGAGCCCTCGATGGGGCTCGCGCCGGTCTTTGTCGAGCAGGTCTTCGACATCATCCAGACGATCAACCGCCAGGGCACGACGATCTTCATGGTCGAGCAGAACGCCAACATGGCGCTGCAGATTGCCCACCGCGCCTACGTGCTGCAAACCGGCCAGGTGGTCCTCAGCGGCGCCGCCGAGGAGTTGCGCCAGAACCCGATGATCCGCGAGGCTTATCTCGGCGAGATGAAGGTGGAGTGACGGCGGAGGAATACGGCGCCGGCGCGGTCTCGAAAGCGGTATCCGGCCATGCCCACCAGCATCGCCGCGACGAAGACGAAACTTTGCCATCGTCCGAGCGCCAGCGAGGTCAGCGCCGGACCCGGGCAGTATCCGACAAGGCCCCAGCCGATCCCGAACAGGGTGGAGCCGATGACGAGCCCGGTATCGACCCGGGTGCGGGTCGGGCCGTGAAACTCGTTGTCGAGCACCGGGGCACGGCGCGCCCTAGTGGCGCGAAACCCGATTCCCGCCACCGGGATCGCGCCGATCATCACAAAGGCGAGGCTCGGGTCCCAGTTGCCGGCGATATCGAGAAAACTCAGCACTTTTGCCGGGTCGATCATGTGCGACACGACAAGACCAAGGCCGAATATTAGGCCGGCCAGGAAGGCGGCGAGCAATCGCTGCATGGCGGCTCAGGCCCCCACCAGGTGACGCACGACGAACACGGTCGCAA
>DATCQF010000078.1:0-5962 GCA_036569735.1 Allostellaceae bacterium
CCTTCACCGCCGGGCCGCGCGCCGGCACCAGTGTCGATTACTCCGCGACATGGGCGCCGCTCGCGGTCGGGACCCCGTGCCTCGACGGGATGGGCAGCACCGGCTACGCCGGCGGCGGCAACCCGCGCCGAACCGTCGGCATGAGCACGGTATGCTACTTCACCGCCGGACCACGGCGCGGCACCAGCTACGACTACGCGGCGACCTGGGCGCCGCTCGCGGTCGGAAGCCCCTGCCTCGACGGGATGGGCAGCACGGGGTTCGCGCGGTAATCGCGGCACGCTGTCAGCATGGACCCACGGGCCAATCAGCCCGGCAGAGGCCACCCGAGCCACTCGCAGAGCGCGCGGCCCATCGCACGATCGCGGTTAGCGTCCGATGCCTATGCATGCGGGACCGGCGTCCCGTTGCGCTTGCGGCGGAGGGATAGCAGCCCAAGGGTGCCGAGTGCACTACCGAGCAGAATCAAGCTCGCCGGTTCCGGAACGCCATTGATGTCCGTAATCCGCTGCGCCGTGACAAAAATCCCGTCCTCCGATTGGTTAGGGAGGTTGCCGATCGGCAGGACATCGAACGTGTTCAAGAAGTCTCCATTGTAACGCAGATCCCAGATGCGAGCGTTGGAGCCGTCTTCGCTGGTCACGATCGCGTCGCCCTTCAGCCCGGTGAACTGCGCTGCGGCGGCGAATTGGTCGTTTACCGCGTAGTTGGCGACATAGAACCCCTCGATCGGGTTGCCCGAAACTCCGAGGTTCAGGGGCACCACGCTGATGGTCTCCGCCGCCGGCACGAACACGTTTCCGCCGCCGGACGATTGGAGCAACGTGACCACCCCGCCAGGGCTGACCGCGCGAACCCTGCCAGTGCCCTCCGAGGTGACCAGCAGTTGACCTGCGTATTGACCGTAGGCGCTGCTGGCGATGTCCAAGCCCTCGGTGTCCTCGCCGACGGAGGCGATCAGCGCAGGTGCACCCGAGGAGTTAAAGCTATAGATCCTCCCGGACGTCGTGCTGACCAGCATCCTGCCGCCGAAGCTGCTGCCGGGATCGAAAAGGATCTGGCGGATTCCTTCGGAGTTCCCGGTGCTCCCGAACAATACGGGAGCGCCAACGGGCGGAACGAGGTAGATCTGATTGCTGTTCTGGGCGCCGGCATAGACCGCGCCCTGGGAGAAGCCGGCCTGCCCCAGCCCGACGCCGATCACTACCTCGCCAGCGAAGCTGTCGATCGGCCCGCCGAACTTCTGCACATTTCCGCCAGTCAGGTCGGTCGAGTAGAGCTGGTTGTTGTTGTTACCGAAATAGACTGAGCCGACGAACCCCGTGCCCGTATAGTTGAAGGCGATGGTGTTCTGCTGACCTTCGGCCGCAACGATATCCGCACCGTTTACGAAAGTAGAAAACGTTATCGACGTCGCATGAGCGGCGGCCCCTATGAAACCGAACCCAACTGCGAGGGCGATTGCTGCGGTCATCTGCTTCATGCCGGTTCCCTACCCCACCAAGAGAATGCGTCATTTAATTGCGGCCAAACTAAAGCAAAATTCGGGCCATGACATTAATGTTAGGTATCTTGATAGCTTAGAGACTGCACCCATCGGCAAGCTGTAAAAATCGCCGACACTTCGTTGGCGGGTTTCCATAGTGGACCCCGGCCGTCGCCGCGATGACGACCGTGGATGAACGCGAGAATACCGGTCCGGGCGCTTGTCAAGCTGGCGGGCTTCATGGTTCGATCCGCTGCGCCCCGCCGCCGGAGCCTTCTGCAAAATGACCGACAGCATCATCGTCGATACCGCCACCCGGATCTTCACCGATCTGTGCGAGCCGCGCACGATCAACGCCGCCGAGGAGGGCACCTGGCCCACGGCGCTGTGGGACGCGCTCGAAGAATCCGGGCTGACCCTGACCTGGGTCCCCGATACGCTCGGCGGCGCGGGGGCCGAAATGATCGACGGGTTCGCGGTGCTGCGGGTTGCCGGCCGCTTTGCCGCGCCGGTGCCGCTCGCCGAGACGCTGCTCGCGGGCTGGCTCCTGGCGCAGGCGAAAATAACCGCGCCGGCCGGGCCGATGACGATCGCCCCGGTCTATGAAGACGGCTCGATCGAGCTGACAGGGCAAAAGCTCGGCGGCCGGGCGCGGCATATTCCCTTTGCCCGCAATGCGCGCCACATCGTCGTCCTGGGCTATCAGGCGGGCGCCCCCTCCGTCGCGCTGGTTCCGGTCGATGGCCTCGCGATCAGCCAGGGCATCAGCCTTGCCGGCGAACCGCGCGATACCGTCTCGTTCGACGGCGCTACCGCAACCGCGGTCGGCGCGGCGCCCGATCTCGAGATGCTGAGCCTGATACAGCTCGGCGCCGCGGCGCGCGCGCAGCAGATGGCGGGCGCCCTCGAACACATCCTCGACCAGTCGGTGCAATGGTCGCTCGATCGCGTGCAATTCGGCCGGCCGATCGCCAAGTTCCAGGCGGTGCAGCACAACCTCGCGACCCTGGCCGGCGAGGTCGCCGCCGCCGGCGCCGCCGCCGATGCCGCCGCCGAGGCGATCGCCTTGCACGGAATCGGCGGCGACCTGGTGGCGGCCGAGGTGGCAATCGCCAAGCTGCGGGTCGGCGAAGCAGCCGGGACCGGGGCGGCGATCGCCCATCAGGTGCATGGCGCGATGGGATTTACCTACGAGCACTCGCTGCACCATGCGACGCGGCGCCTCTGGGCGTGGCGCGAGGAGTTTGGCAACGAGACGCATTGGGCGACCGAACTCGGCCATATGGTCGCCGCGCGCGGCGCCGACGCGCTGTGGCCGTTCATCACCCAAGGCTCATAAACACGGGATCGAGAGGGAAACATGGCCTTCAATTTTCATTTCGACCCGGTCGACCTGCCGCCCGAGTGCAAGGAGCTGCGTCAGGAGGTCCGCGCCTTTCTCAATGAGGAGATCGCGGCCGGCACGTTCAGCCCGCATGGCGGCCGCAACGACAACGCGCGGGCGTTCGCCCGCAAAGTCGGCGCCAAGGGCTGGATCGGCATGACATGGCCGAAGCAATACGGCGGGCACGAGCGCTCGCATCTCGAGCGCTATGTGGTGACCGAGGAGATGCTGGCGCACCGCGCGCCGACCCGGTCTTATTCGACGGCCGACCGGCAGAGCGGCCCCGTTATCCTGCGCTACGGCCAGGAGGCGGTGAAGGAGAACATCCTGCCGCGCATCGCCTCGGGCGAATTGTGCTTCTGCATCGGCCTCAGCGAGCCCAATTCGGGCTCAGACGTCTTTGCCGCCTCGACCCGCGCGACCAAGACCGATGGCGGCTGGCTGGTCAATGGCCGCAAGATCTGGACCAGCAACGCGCATAATTCCGACTACATGATCGCCCTCCTGCGCACCTCGCCCAAGACCAAGGAGAACCATCGGCACGGCCTGACGCAGTTCCTCATCGAAACGAAAACACCGGGGATCACGATCCGGCCGATCATCAACCTGACCGGCGCGCACGACTTCAACGAGGTCGTGTTCGACGACGCCTTTGTCCCCGACCTCCACCTGATCGGCGAAGTCGACATGGCGTGGAAGCAGGCCTCGGACGAACTGGCCTATGAGCGCAGCGGGCCCGACCGCTGGCTGGAAACCTTCCCGGCCCTCGTCGAACTGGTGCGCCGCGCCGGGCCAGAGCCGAGCGAGCGGCTCGCCGAAGGCATCGGCCGCGAGGTCGCGCATCTGGCCACCTTGCGCCGCATGTCTGCCAGCGTCGCCGGCATGCTGCAGGCCGGCAAGACCCCGGCGGTCGAAGCCGCGGCGGTCAAGGATCTCGGCACCAATTGGGAGCAGGCGCTGCCCAACAAGGTCCGCCTCCTGGCGCCGCCGGTGGGGGATTCGAGCCCGGACAGCAACGACGACCGCTTCGAGGAGGCGCTGCGCCAGACCACCTTGATCGCGCCCAAGCTGACGATCCAGGGCGGCACCCGCGAAGTGCTGCGCGGCATCATCGCCCGCGGCCTCGGGCTGCGGTAAAAACGCTTTAACGCAGAGGTCGCAAAGGATGCGCAAAGGACGCGGAGGCCATGCGCTCCTTGCATTAGCATTACTTCTGGCAGGCATTCCAGCGGATGCAGTTGGTGAGCCACCTAGCATTTCCGATGCTGACCGTAAAATCGCCGACGAAATCCTCGAGTCCGCAGGCATGTCGCGAGGCGAGATCGAGGCGAGCGAGGCCTGGGACCGATGCACCGAAGCCGCCATAGACCGCTTCGCTGATCAACCTGAGCCGGCCGCTACAATAGTGGAGGGAGCGATGGCGACCTGCGCGCCCGAGCGAATGAAATTGATGCGCGCGATGGGAATCTCATATCCCGAAGCCATCGAAAAAGCTGCCCCGCCAGGATTGCTCGCTCGGGTGATGGCGGTCCGCGCCTTCCGCGCCGCGCAAAAGCAGGGACGTTAGATGCCCGATCTTCGCCCGCTGCTGTCGCCCGACAGCGTTGCCATCATCGGCGCCTCGGCCGACCAGTCGCTGCGCGGCCGCCTCACGCATCAGCTGGTCGAGCACGGGTTCCCCGGCCGCATCTATCCGGTGACGCGCAGCGCGAAGGAGGTGCTCGGGCACCAGGCCTACGCCTCGGTCGCCGATCTGCCCGAGGCGCCCGACCTCGCGGTGATCCTGGTCCCGGCGGCGCATGTCGTCGCGGCGATCGAGCAATGCGCGGCGCGCGGCATCCCGGCGGCGGTCGTCATCAGTTCGGGTTTCGCCGAGGAAAAGAGCGAGGAAGCGGCGGCGCGCGACACCGCATTGCGGGCGATCGCCCTGCGCACCGGCATGGTCATCGCCGGGCCCAATTCCGAGGGCCTGGTCAACCCGCTGCGCCCGCTGGTAGCGACCTTCAGCCCGGTGTTTCACGATGCGGCGCAGCCGCTTTTGCCGGAAAGCACCCGGGCCAAGCCGATCGCGGTCAGCTGCCAGAGCGGGGCGTTGACCTTTGCTTTTTTGAGCCGCGGCCGCGACCGCCAGCTCCAGTTCACCTATCAGGTCAGCGCCGGCAATCAGACCGTGCTCGAAGCCCATGATTACGTCGACTGGGTGCTCGACGCCGGCGGCGCCGACATCTTCCTGTGCTATCTCGAAGGCATCCGCGACGCCGCCCGCTTCCGCGCCGTCGCCGACAAGGCGGCGTGTGCCGGAAAGCCCATGATCGTCGCCAAGGTCGGGCGCTCCGACGCCGGGCGCCGCGCCGCCGCCTCGCATACCGGGGCCCTCGCCCGGGCCGGCCTCGCCGACGATGCGATCTTCCGCCACCACGGCATCGTCCGTGGCGAGGACCTCGACCACATGGTCGATGTCGCGACCGCCTTCGCCTATTGCCGGCTGCCGCGAGGGGCTCGGGTCGCGGTCATCACCGGGTCGGGCGGCAGCGCGGTGTGGATGGCCGACATCCTCTCGGCGCACGGGCTCGAGCTGCCGGTGCTGGAGGAGGATATCCAGCAGCGCATCATGGCGCTCCTGCCGTCCTACGGCTCGGCGCTCAACCCGATCGACGCGACAGCCCAGGCGATCGGCGAACTCGGGTACGCGCCGCTCGTCGAACTCGTCGCGCAGTCAAAGCGGATCGACACGATCCTCCTCATAAGCTCGCTCGCCAACGAGAACCGGGCCAAGAAACTCGCCGACGAAATGGCCGGCATCAGCGGCGCGGTCGACAAGCCGATCCTCCTGTCGACCTATACGACCGCGAGCGCGGCGGCGATCGCCACCCTGGGCGGCGCCGGCATCCCCTGCTACACCTCGATGCCAAGCTGCGCGCGCGCGATCCGCGCCCTGGTAGATTACGGCGCCTTCCAGGAGCGCATCGCGCGCCGCTCACCCGAGCCTGCGGCTCCTGTCGCGGCGCGCGGCGAGGTCGCCCGCGCGCTTGCGGCGTCGGGGCCGGTGCTGACCGAAATCGCATCGAAGACGCTGCTCGCCCGCTATGGGG
>DATCQF010000079.1:0-1792 GCA_036569735.1 Allostellaceae bacterium
CGGCGGCTGCTCGCCCTCTGACAGTGGACGGCGCGCTTTCTCATTCACCCTCGAGGGGAAACCGGGATAGGCTGCAACCGGCGTCGATGCCGGGGCATCAGTGATGGCGGAGTTGGCGATATCCTGGGCCGGGACGGTCGCCGCGATCTATGCGATCCTGCTCCTCACCTATCTCGCGAGCTGTCTCGTCATCGGCCGGTTGAGCCGGCGCATCGCCGCGGCCAAGATCCAGGCGCGCGAAACCCCGCCCTCGCAGATCCGCCGCGACCAGCGGCAAAGCCTCATATCGCTCGGCGCAATCGCGACGATGTTCGGCACCGGGCATTGGCTTTACGCCGAATTCGGCTGGGGCCTCGCGCCGGCCGAGGGCGCCCTAGGCATGGCGCTGTCGTTCGTCCTCTCGATGGCCCTGTTCGACACGTGGTTTTATTGGTTTCACCGGCTGATCCACACCCCGCTGTTCTATGGCCGGGTGCATCGATGGCACCATTTGACGGTCACCCCGGTCGTCTGGTCGAACAACAGCGACCGGCTCGTCGATAATCTGTTTCTGCAATCCTATTGGCTGGTCGCGCATTTTCTCGTTCCGGCGGCGCCCGCGGTGCTGCTCGCGCACAAGCTCTACGACCAGATCACCGGGATCGCGGGTCATTCGGGATACGAGCATGGCGGGATGTGGTGCCGGCCGCCCTCGCCTCTGGTCGGCGTCACCCATCACGACCAGCACCACCGCTTCTTCCGGTGCAACTACGCGACGCACTTCACGCTGTGGGACCGGGTGATGGGGACCTTGCACCCCGACCACGACGCCGAACTCAGGCGCAACCTCGCCGCGACCGCCGCGGTCAGGCGCGCCGCGCGTCAGCCGGCGGAGTGATCCGGCTCAAGCGGTCAGGATTTCGAGAACGTGCCCGTTCGGGTCCTCGAAATAGACGCCGCGGCCGCCGCGCCGATGGTTGATCTCCATATCGGCACGCGAGCGCGGCCCGCTGCCGTAGGGGATCCCCTCCTCCTTGACCCGCCCGAAGATCGCGTCGAACTCCGGTTCGGTGATCTTGAAGGCGTAGTGATGCATGTCGAAATCGCCGCGCTCGTCGAAATCGAGGGTCAAGGCCTCGTTGACCTGAACCGGCGCGAAACGGGAATGCGGACCCTTGTATTCGAGCCCGAAGATCCGCGCGAAAAACCGAGCCGAGGCGACCTTGTCGCGGGCCGGAACGATGGTGTGATCGAGGACAATGGGCATGACAACCTCCTCCAGCGAAGAAGCAAGAGATGGGGTGTGTTCCGCCGATCGTCAGCTCGCCGGCCAAAATTTGCGAGGGCTAGATCCTCGCATCTATGGCTGGGACGAACCGACCAGCGCCTCTGGCTCCGCCGGTGCGGCCGGCGGATCGATCAGAGGTTTCAGCTCGGGCTCCATCACCTTGAGGAGTTGTACCGCGATGGCGGTGGTGAAGTGGAAGCGGCCGGCGTCCGGCCCCGGCACATAGGCGGTCACCGTGCCGAAGAAGCGATCACCGAGGAAAAACACAAAGGTCGCGGTGCGATCGACTACCCGCGACGAGATGATCCCCCCACCGCGGGCAAACCGATCGAACCGGTTGTCCCCGGTGCCGGTCTTGCCGCCGACGGCAAGCGGGCTACCGCCCGCGGCGGAGTAGACTCCGTTCAGCCGGCGCGCGGTTCCGTTTGCGACGACCCCGGTCAGCGCGCTGCGCACCGTGCGTGCGACCTCCACCGGCATCACCCGCTCGGCCTGCGCCCCCGGAGAGAGTGTGGTATCGTAGGG
>DATCQF010000080.1:0-1802 GCA_036569735.1 Allostellaceae bacterium
TCCCCCGATCCGACGCGATCGCATTTCGACGCGCAGCTGTTCATCGAGAACGGCACGCCCGGGCAGCGCCGCGAGCAGCCGGTTGATCCAGCCATCCTGGGTGACGCGACGCCCGGGCGTGCCGTTCTCGATGAACAGCTGCGCGTCGAAATGCGAGCGCGTCGGATCGGGCGAGCCCGCGGCATGCACGAAGGCCAGCTGGTTTGCCTGCCACAGCGGCATCACCCCGGCGAGCGCGGGATGCAGCGCAAAATGCTCGTCGAGCGCCAGGGCCGCGCCTTCCGCCGCGTCGGGTTTCGGGATGTGGATCGTCGGGCGCGCCGCGTAATAGGCCGCCTCGCCATAGGGCACGACAACGTTGAGCCCGTCGACCGCGCCGCGCAGCAGGACGACGACAAGCCTTGTCGATCCGCCCTCGGCGGCGGCAGCCGAGCGCCACAGCGCCAGCGGGGCGATGGAAGCCGCGGTCGACAGCACCAGAAAATCGCGCCGGTTCATCATGGCACCTAGTGTCGCATGAAATCGGGGCCGCCGAGCAGCAGTGCCCCGCGCAGCGTCGGCTCGGCCGCGTCGATCGTCGTCCGGGCGCGCCGGCTGAGCGCGGGGGCAAGGAGCATTGCCAGCTGGTCGGCCTCGACCGGAGGCCCGTTGGCCGCCTGCCCATTGGCCATCTGGCTTGCCTCAGGCATCGCGGGTCCCGCCGCGGCGGCCGGGGTCACCGCGGGGACCCGGTCCAGCGGCAGGCGGCCGGCGGCCAGCGCGGTGGCAAAGCTGACCCGCATGGTCGTCGCCTCCGGGCTCAGCCAGGCTTCCTCGGTGTTCTTGTAGCCGTCCGGTGTCGGGCAGCCGTAAAGCGGCATGCCGAGCCGCGCCATCGTGCCGAGCAGCGGACGCGGATTATGCACCGGGAGGCCGGCCGCGCGCGCCGATGACAGGACGAACCGGTACGGCGTCTTGTATTTGGCGGCGATGCTGGCGTGGAATTCGTGGGCAGTGAACAGCGTCCGCAGCACCAGGCTTATATCGCCCCCGGTCTCCCGGAAGCGCGCCGCAAGGCTTTCGACGAGGCCGGCGGGCGGCGTGTCGGCGACGAAATATTGCGCGAGCTTGCGCGCGATGTGGCGCGACGTCGCCGGGCTTGCCGCCAGCCGGTCGAGCGCCTCTTCGCCTTCCGCCACGCCGTTCGCGGCGATGTCGCGGCCAAGAAAGCGCTTCGCGCCGTCGTCGTGGCGCGTCGGGTCGAAATAGAAGCCGGAGCGGTCGGGCGGCGGCATTCGCGGTCGGGCGAGACCCCATCCGGTCAAGACCCGCGCCAGCGCGATCACGTCCTCCTGGGAATAGCCCCCGTCGACGCCGAGCGTGTGCAGCTCCATCAGCTCGCGGGCCTAGTTTTCGTTGGGCCCCGCCGCGCGCCCGTTCGGCATCCTGCTGCCGGGGGCGCTGTTTTCCCAATTGTCGAGATAGAACAGCATCGCCGGGTGGCGGGCGGTGGCGCGCAGCAGGTCGCGGAAATGCCCGAGCGCATGAGGCCGGATCGCCGCCTCCTCATAGGCGCCGACCCACAAATGGTCGAGACCCTTCAGGGCAAACACGTTGAAATGGTTGAACCAGAAATCGACCATCACCTCGGTGAGCTGGCGCGGGCTGTAGAGCGCCCGCAGCACCCGGGCCTCGGCGGCCTCGCGCACGATGATGCGGGCGGCCTGCCGGCGCGCCTTGATTTCCTCCGGCGATGGCTTGACCCCGCCGCCCTGGAGCCGAGGCCCGTACCGGACGAAGAGCTCGATCGGGTCGAGCCGCAG
>DATCQF010000081.1:0-1932 GCA_036569735.1 Allostellaceae bacterium
CCGCGAGCAGCGCCAGGGGCAGGACGTTGACGGCAACAATCCGCCGCGTCAGCGGCGACACCGAGGGCCAGCGCCACCGGCGCAGCCGGGCGCCATCGGCGCGGGCCCCATCGGCGAGGACATCGGTCCGGGCCTCGCCCCGCGGGGCGCCCTGCGCGGACCATTCCCCGCCGGCCTGCGGGCGGGAAGATGGCGGCTCGGGCGGTCCGGTCGGCGGCGCTGTACTCTCAGCGGTCGCGATATCGGTAGCCGACGCCATAGAGGGTTTCGATCTGTGCGAATTCGGTATCGACGGCCTTGAACTTCTTGCGCAGGCGCTTGATGTGGCTGTCGATCGTGCGGTCGTCGACATAGATGTGCTCGCCATAGGCCGCATCCATCAGCTGGTCGCGGTTCTTGACGTGCCCCAGGCGCTGCGCCAGCGATTTCAGAATCAGGAACTCGGTCACCGTCAACTCAACCGGCTGGCCGCGCCAGGTGCACTGGTGGCGCGCCGGATCGAGGATCATCTGACCGCGCACGATGACCGGCTCGCCCTGGCCGTCCTCGCGCTCGCGCGCCAGTTCGCCGCGGCGGATCAGCGCGCGAATGCGCTCGATCAGGAGGCGCTGCGAAAACGGCTTCCTGATGTAGTCGTCGGCGCCCATGCGCAGGCCGAGCAGCTCGTCGACCTCGTCGTCCTTCGAGGTCAGGAAGATGACCGGGATGTGGCTCTGGCGGCGCAGCTGGCCGAGCAGCTCCATCCCGTCCATCCGCGGCATCTTGATGTCGAGGACGGCGAGATCGACCGGTTGGGCGGTCATCCCCTTTATTGCCTCGGCCCCGTCGCTGTAGCAGCGCACCGCGAATCCCTCGGCCTCGAGGGCCATCGACACTGAGGTCAGAATGTTCCGGTCGTCATCGACGAGAGCAATCGTGCTGGTCACGGATGCGTCCCCCAAAAAACCCCCAAAACCGGCGGCGCACCACCGGCAGCGCATCTCTCGCGCCTAAATATGGCCGCTCGGCGGCAAACACAAAGGGCTGTGGCACCAATGATCAATTGCCCGTCACCGGCGTCATTGCGAGGAGCGGAGCGACGAAGCAATCTCGATGGCCCGAACGCAACCGGCCCGAGATTGCTTCGCTGCGCTCGCAATGACAGCATTCGTTCCGGGGGATTATCGGCTCGCGTTAGGAACAAATGATGGAAGCTGAAAACGCTGACCGGGGAGCCGCGGCGCGGCGGTTGGTGCGCGGGCGCGACCATGCCGCGCTCGCCACCACTCTCGCCGGCCGGCCCTATGTGTCGCTGGTCGCGAGCGCCTGCGCCATCGACGCGAGCCCCTTGTTGCTGCTGTCAGACCTCGCCCAGCACACCCGGAACCTCGACGCCGACCCGCTGGTGTCGCTCTTGTTCGAGGATACCGGCGGCCATCCCGATCCGCTCGCCGGGCCGCGCCTCACGCTGCTCGGCCGCGCCGAGCGTTGCGATGACGCGAGTGCCGCCGCCCGCTTTATGGCGCGCCATCCGGCGAGCGCGGCCTACGCCGGGTTTGCCGATTTCCACCTCTACCGGGTCGTCGTCGAACGCGGCCACCTCGTCGCCGGGTTTGGCCGGATCGCCTGGATCGAGGCCGCTGATCTGCGCTTTGCGGCGGATGCGCCGGCGCTCGCTGCAGCCGAGGCGGACATCGTCGCGCATATGAATGAGGCTCACGCCGACGCGGTCGCGCTCTATGCCGAGCACCTCCTGGGGGTGCAAGGCGCCGGCTGGCGGATCACCGGGATCGATCCCGAGGGCATCGATCTGCGCCGTCCGATGGAATCCGGCGGCGCAACCGCGCGGCTCGATTTCAAGGGGCCGGTGCTGACCCCGGACGCGGCGCGGCGCGTGCTCGTTGCGCTCGCCGAGGCAGCCCGCAACGCCGCGCCGGCGGTTTAGCGTTTGGC
>DATCQF010000082.1:0-3955 GCA_036569735.1 Allostellaceae bacterium
TGGCCTGCTCACTCCCTCCCCCTTGATGGGGGAGGGTTTTCAAATGCGATTGCCCTCGCCGTCGGGGAACGCTCAGCGCCCCTGTGCGTCGTGTGCCGCTCATGGTATTTCTTGGCCATGCAACACCGTTTCGAGATCAGCTGGCACGTTGTGACCGTAGCCGTCTGCGCCGTGACGCTGGCCGTTCTGGTCAACGCCGAGGGCTGGATCTGGCCGTTGCAGGCCGCGGCCTTGCTGATCCCCGTATCGCTGCTGATCGGCTGACAGCCGCGCCCTTTGTCAGCCGATCGTGTCGAGCGCGTAGCCGACCGAGCGCACCGTGCGCAAGAGATCGGTGGCGCCGCCGGCATTGAGCGCCACGCGCAGCCGCCGGATATGCACGTCGACGGTGCGCATCTCAACCTCCGAATCATTTCCCCAAACCCGGTCGAGCAGCTGTTCGCGCGAAAACACGCGGCCCGGATTGTGCAGAAAATGGCGCAGCAGGCGGAATTCGGTCGGGCCGAGATGGACCGGCTGCTCCGCGCGCGACACGCGGTGGGCGGCGAGGTCCATCGCGATATCGGCGTAGCGCAGAAGATTATCGTCCGCGTTCGGCTGGGCGCGCCGGATCACCGCGCGCAGCCGCGCCACCAGTTCGCTCGGGCTGAACGGTTTGACGACATAGTCGTCGGCGCCGCTGTCGAGCCCGCGGATGCGGTCGCCCTCGGCGCCGCGCGCCGTCAGCATGATGACCGGCAAGGAGCGGGTCGCCGGCGCCCGGCGGATCTGCCGGCATACTTCGAGGCCGGACACCAACGGCAGCATCCAGTCGAGCAGCACGGCGTCGGGCCGGCGCTCGGCGATGCGCAGCAGCGCCTCCTCGCCATCGCCGGCCGCGTCGACCGTGAAACCCTCGCGTTCGAGGTTGTAGCGCAGCATGGTGACGAGCGGCGCCTCGTCCTCGACGATCAGCACCAGGGGCTGCAGGGGCCGCGCCAGCGGCATCATCGCGCCTCGGCCTGATCAGGCGGGCGGTGGGGCGCGACGACTTCGAGGCTCGATCCGTCACCCTTCGGCCGCGCCTCGATCAACGGCGTGCCGTGCACCAGGTAATACAGGTTTTCGGCGATATTGGTGGCGTGGTCGCCGATGCGCTCGATGTTCTTGGCCATGAACAACAAATGCGTACAAGGGCCGATATTGCGTGGGTCTTCCATCATGTAGGTAAGAAATTCGCGAAACAGGCTCGCATACATTTCATCGAGCTCTTTGTCGGCATTCCACACGACGATCGCCTTGTCGGCATCGCGCTCGACATAGGCGTCGATGACGTCCTTGATCAGCAAGAGCGCCAGATGCGACATGCGCGGCAGCGCGTTCACCGGCTGGATCGGCGGCGATTGCGCCAGCGCGATCGACCGTTTGGCGACGTTGGCGGCATAGTCGCAGATCCGTTCGAGATCGCTGGCGATCTTCAGCGCGGCGACGATCTCGCGCAAATCGCGCGCCATCGGCTGGCGCAGTGCGAGGAGCCGGATCGCGAGGTTGTCGAGATCGCGTTCGAGCTGATCGACCTTGTCGTCGCCTTCGACGACCCGCGCCGCAAGCTCGCTGTCGCGTCTGATCACGGCCTCGATCGCGGCGGCAAGCTGGCTCTCGGCGAGCCCCCCCATCTCGACGATCATCTTGCTGAGACGGCTCAGCTCCTCGTCATAGCTTTTGATGATGTGTTCGGCCGCCATGTTCCCCCCCACCTCAACCAAACCGGCCTCAACCAAACCGGCCGGTGATGTAATCCTCGGTGCGGCGCACCGTGGGGTGCGTGAAGATACGCTCGGTCTCGTCGAACTCAATCAGCTCGCCCAAGTAAAGAAATGCGGTGTAGTCGGAGCTGCGCGCCGCCTGTTGCATGTTGTGCGTGACCATGGCGATGCAATAGTGGACTTTGAGCTCGGCGATCAGTTCCTCGATGCGCTGGGTCGAGATCGGGTCGAGCGCGGAGGCCGGTTCGTCGAGCAGGAGGATCTCGGGCTCGATCGCGATCGCGCGGGCGATGCACAGGCGCTGCTGCTGCCCGCCCGAGAGGCTGAGGCCGCTTTGCCGCAGCTTGTCCCTGACCTCGTCCCACAACGCGGCGCGGCGCAACGAGGCTTCGACGCGGTCGTCGAGCTCGGCTTTCGGCAGCTTTTCGTAAAGCCGGATGCCAAAGGCGATGTTGTCGTAGATCGACATCGGGAACGGCGTCGGTTTCTGAAACACCATGCCGATCCGCGCCCGCAACCGGATCAGGTCGAGCCCTGGATCCAGGATGTTTTCGCCGTCGACCACAACCTCGCCGCTCGCCCGCTGGCCGGGATAAAGCTCGTAGATCCGATTGAGGATGCGCAATAACGTCGACTTGCCGCAGCCCGACGGGCCGATGAACGCGGTCACGCTGCGGTCGTAGAGCGGCAGGCTGATGTCCTTCAGCGCCTGGAATTTGCCGTAGAAAAAGCTGACCTTGCGGATCTCGATCTTGGTCGCGGGTCGATTGGCCAGCGAGGGATCGCCGACGCCCTCCGCCTCGGCCGGCGGCTCGAATTCGCGGATTTGCACGGCAGACATACTCATGGCTTGAAGCTGCTCCATGCGGCAAACACTCGTGCGGTGATGTTTAGACAGAGGATCGCGGCGGTGATCAACAGCGCCCCGCCCCAGGCCAGCGCCTGCCAATCGGCGTAGGGGCTCATCGCGAACTGAAAGATCACGACCGGCAGATTGGCCATCGGCGCGTTGAGGTCGGCGCTCCAGAACTGATTGTTGAGCGCGGTGAACAACAACGGCGCGGTTTCGCCCGAGATGCGCGCGACCGCAAGCAAAACACCGGTCAACATGCCCTGCATCGCGGCGCGGTAGGCGATCATCACGATGATTTTCCAGCGCGGCGCTCCGAGCGCGGCGGCCGCCTCGCGCAGCGAATCGGGAACCAGGCGCAGCATGTCCTCGGTGGTGCGCACGACGACCGGGATCAGGATGATCGCCAGCGCACCCGCGCCGGCCCAGGCCGAGAAATGGCCGACCGGCACGACCATCACCTCGTAGACGAAAAGACCGATGATGATCGACGGCGCGCTCAGGAGGATGTCGTTGACAAAGCGCACGACATCGCCGAACCGGCTGGCGCGGGCGTATTCGGCGAGGAAGGTGCCGGCGAGAATGCCGGTCGGGGTGCCGATCAGCGTGGCGATCGCGGTCATCAGGACGCTGCCGAAAATCGCGTTGAGGAGGCCGCCGCTGCTGCCGGGGGGCGGGGTCATCCGGGTGAACAAGGCGGGGCCGAGCGCGCCGATGCCGTTCGCCAAGAGGGTCCACAGCACGAGGACGAGCCATAACAGGCCGAGCGCCGTCGCCGCCGTCGACAGCGCCATGACAACGATATTCACCATGCGGCGGCGAGCGTAGAGGCCCATCGCCTCAGCTCCCCGCCTGCTGCTGCAGCCGGCTCATCAAGAGCCTGGCGAGGGCCAGCACAATGAATGTGATGACGAACAGGATCAGGCCGAGCGCGACCAGCGAGGACAGGTAGAGATCGCCCACCGCCTCGGTGAACTCGTTGGCGAGCGCCGCCGAGATCGTCGTGCCCGGCTGCAGGATCGACAGGTGGACGTGATACGAATTGCCGATGACGAAGGTGACTGCCATCGTCTCGCCCAGCGCCCGGCCGAGCCCCAGGAGAATGCCGCCGACGACGCCGATGCGGGCATAGGGGAGGACGACCTGCCAGGCGACCTCCGCCGTCGTCGCGCCCAGCGCATAGGCGCTCTCCTTCAGCACCGGCGGCACGGTCAGGAACACGTCGCGCATGATCGAGGAAATCAGCGGCAGCACCATGACCGCGAGGATGAACCCGGCGGTCAGGACGCCGATGCCGAGCGGCGGCCCGGCGAACAGGAGGCCGAGCCCCGGAACTTCCCCGAGCGAGCCGATCAGCGCC
>DATCQF010000083.1:0-5565 GCA_036569735.1 Allostellaceae bacterium
CCTCAGACCAACCTCATCCTGAGGAGCGCCTGGAGGGCGCGTCTCGAAGGACGCCGGATGGTGCTACAGCTGGGCGCCCGATCGTCCTCGTCGCAGCGGTCGCGCTGATCGATACCGACGGAAGGGTGCTGTTGGCCGAGCGCCCGGAAGGCAAGCACCTCGCGGGCCTGTGGGAATTTCCCGGCGGCAAGGCGCAGCCCGGCGAGACGCCCGAGGTGGCCCTCATCCGCGAACTGGCCGAGGAGCTCGGCATCGATGTCCACGCGAGCTGTCTGGCGCCGTTCACCTTCGCCTCGCACGCCTACCCCGATTTCCACCTGCTGATGCCGCTTTACGTCTGCCGCAAATGGTCGGGGATCGTGACGCCTCGCGAGGGCCAGCGCCTCGCCTGGGTGCGCCCGGCGCGGCTCGCCGACTATCCGATGCCGCCCGCCGACAAGCCGCTCGTCGCGATGCTGCGCGATTTGCTGTAGGAGAGCTGTCGATGACCCTCGCTCCGATCGTCACCGCCGACAGCATCACCCGGATCGCCGATGAGGCCGCCGGTGCGGTTGTCGTCAATGCGTCGCATGGCGGGGTCTATGCCGCCTATCTCGCGGCCAAGCTCGGGGTCGCCGCGGCGATCTTCAACGATGCCGGGGTCGGGCGCGACCGCGCCGGCGTCGGCGGGCTCGATTACCTCGAGGCGCTCGGCATCCCGGCCGCGACAATCGGCCACGATACGGCGCGCATCGGCGACGGCGGCGACATGCTGGCGCGCGGCAGCATCACCCATGCCAATCCGCTCGCAATGGCGCTCGGCGTTCGTCCGGGGATGGCGTGCAGCGCCGCCGCCCAATCCTTGCAGCGCGCCGAGCCGGCGAGGCGCGCGCCGCCGGAAGCGATCGAGGGCGCATTCCTGCTGGTTGGCGAGAAGCCGCTTGTCTGGGCGCTCGATTCGGCTTCGCTGGTGGCGCCCGAGCACCGCGACGCGATCGTCCTCACCGGCTCGCATGGCGGGCTCCTCGGCGGCCGTCCGGAAACCGCGCTCAAATACGATGTCCGCGCGGCGTTCTACAACGACGCCGGGATCGGCATCGACGAGGCCGGGGTGTCGCGCCTGCCGGCGCTCGACCGCCGCGCCATTGCCGCCGCGACGGTGTCGGCGGCGAGCGCGCGCATCGGCGACGCGCGCTCGACCTACGAGGACGGCATCCTGTCGCGGGTCAACGCCCGCGCCGCCGCGCTCGGCCTCGCGCCGGGAATGACCGCACGCGACGCCGTCGCGCTGCTGCGCCGCGCTTTCGCCACGGAGGGTAAGCCATGAACACCGCCGCCGATCTCAGCCGGCAAAACCGGCCGCAGGGGAACATGACCGGCGGGCGGGCGCTCGCCGAGATGCTGCGCCTCAGTGGCGTCGGGCCGATGTTCGGCATGGGCGGGTTTCAGCTCCTGCCGTTTTATGACGCGCTGGGGCAGCTCGGGATGCAGCACTTCCTCATCAACGACGAGCGCTGCGGCGCCTTTGCCGCCGACGCCTATGCCAGGGTAACGGGCCGCCCGGGAATTTGCGACGGGACCCTCGGCCCGGGAGCCACCAACCTGGTGACCGGCCTCATCGAATCATTGAATGGCGGGATCCCGGTCGTGGCGATCGCCGGCGACACCAACCGGGCGCATTCCTGGAAGAACATGACGCAGGAATGCCGGCAGGTTGAGATCCTGCGGCCGGCGGTCAAGGAGCTGATCCGCATCGAACAGACGAGCCGCATCCCGGAATTGACCCGGCGCGCCTTCGCGGTCGCGACCTCGGGCCGGCCGGGGCCGGTCCTCCTCGACGTACCCGAGGACGTCTGCCACGGCACCTACGATTTCACCGCCGACGATTTCGCGATCGACCCGACGACCTTGGCGGCGCCTTCCCGGCGCATCCGCCCCGACCGCGCCGATGTCGAGCGCGCCGCAAGGCTGATCGGCGCGGCGAAGCGGCCCTTGCTGCTGGTCGGCGGCGGTATCCACATCTCGCAGGCGCACGCCGCGCTCCAGGCGTTCGCCGAGGCGCAGTCGATCCCGGTCGCGCATACGATGAGCGGCAAGGGCGGGATCGCCTGCACCCATGCGCTGAACATCGGCCTCTTCGGGCGCTATTCGCGGATCGCCAACGAGCTGATCGAGGCGTCGGACTGCCTCGTCGTCGTCGGCTGCAAATTGGGCGAGATCGCCACCAAGCGCTATGCGCTGCCGCCCCTCCACATCCCGATCATCCATCTCGAAATATTGGCCGAGGAGATCGGGCGCTGCCGCCCGGCCGAGGTGGCGCTGTGGGGCGATGCGCGCGCCGGGCTCGAAGACCTGACCGAGGCGCTGGCGGACGGCGCCAGATCTTTACGCGCCGCGCGCGCGGATTACATCGGCGAAATTCCGGCGCGCATGCAGTCCTGGGAGGCGGACGCCGCGCCCAGGCTCAACTCGCGCGACCGGCCGATCCACATGGCGCGGCTCTGCCGGGAGCTCAACCGGACCCTGCCGGAAGATGCGATCCTGGTGGCCGACGGCGGGTTCGCCGGGCATTGGACCGGGCTCCTCTATGACACCAAGGTACCGGGCCGCCATTTCATCCCGGACCGCGGGCTCGCCTCGATCGGCTACGGGCTGCCGGGCGGGATCGGCGCGGCATTGGCGGCGCCGGGGAGCCCGGTCGTCGCGATCACCGGCGACGGCGGGTTCAACATGGTGCTCGGCGAACTCGAAACCGCGCGCCGCGCCGGGCTCGGCCTCACGATCATCGTCATCAACAACGCCGCCTCGGGCTATGTGAAGGCGCTGCAGCACGCGATGATGGGCGGGCGCTACCAATCCGCCGATCTCTCCGAGATGGATTACGCCGCAATCGCCCGCGCGATGGGCGTCACCGGCATCCGGGTCGAGGACCCCGAGGCGCTCGGGCCGGCGCTCGCCGCCGGCATGGCCGAGCGCGACCGCCCGACCGTCCTCGACGTCGTCGTCACCCGCGACCCCGCCCAGATGCTCCCCGCCGTCGACAACCGCACCGTCGAGATCAAGCAGGGGGATAGGGTGGCGTGATCACCAAAGCCGCGAGCGTAAACTGGCATACACCCGACCGATGGAGCGGTGAGCCTGCCTCGTTAACAGGTCGGTCCCGTCGCGAAACCCGGTCACAAACGATATGGCGGCGTTCCCGAGATCGAAGGCCGAGCAGAATCCCTTGGCAAATCCGCGAATGTCGGACGCTTCGCCAAAACCGTCGGCGAAAGCCTTCAGGTCGAATGCTTTCCCGTGATCCCTGCTCAAATCACAGGCCTTTCGCGTAGCGGATCAGCTCTTTCACCGCGCCATAGCTGGAAACCACTATTTAGGCGGGGAAATATGCTGTATCAACCGCGAGAAAAAAGTAATGCAATCCCAAGAAAACGTCAATAACCATAGTCGATACGGGAATTTGTCCAAGATACGGCAAGATCAGCTACAGCGTCTTAAAGTTCTAGATGACCACGTGGCTCTCCTATGGCAAACCATTCGGCGCCACCCGCGACAACATCCACGACCGAGCCCTACAGCAAAAGGTCGCGCGTTCGATGCTCGATAGGGGCGGCTGGCGGAACTGGTATACGTGCGGGCGCAAGGTGATCGCAGAGGTTGGATCGTATTCATGATCTGTGTACCATCTCGGTGAAAGCGGGATTTAACCCGCGCTTCAGGGAGCGCCTCGATGAAAATCCCCGTCACCCTAGTGGCTCTGGTTTTATCTTTCGGCATCGCAAATGCCCAGCAGCTCCCGGCCATGCCGCCGGGCGCTTTAACCGGCGGACAGATTCAGGCGGCTCTCGTCGGAAAGACCTTGTCCTGGATTAACGAATTTCAGAAGCCCGTATCCATGAAGCTTGATAGTGATGGCACTGCCAATGGCAGCGCGGTAACCGGGGCGTCATCTTTGAAGCAGGAGCATACCGCTGGGCTACATCCGGCAGGGCTTTCACCGTTGCTCAATAGAGCGCCTTCCGCACCTGCCCTCAATCCCGCCGACGATATCTCAGCAGGTCCGCCTCGGTAGCCAACTGCAGTGACGCTACCTCAAACGCTGCCTTTACCGTCGGCTGGCTCTCTACCATTCGATGATGGTGCGCGCAGGCCGGCTGAATTGCCCACGGCTCGTCAATCTGCCGGAATGCGCGGCCAAAGAGAATAAAATTGCCGGAATGGCCAGGACTATGAAACCGAGCGCACCGAGGCACACGTGACCGACGAAATGGCTGATCAGGCCCGACGGTTTGAGAGCCGGCCCACCGTCACCTTGCACGGCGGGTTGGCTCCTGCAAATCGACGGTCGAATGTGCTCGTGCCCGCATCGCTCAGCAGTTTAGCACGCACATGCGCGATGAGTGCAACCAGGGCGACCGGGTCGCGTGACCCGGCCGCCCTGCGAGAGGATCAGGGGCGCGGCGCGGCCCTTGTGGCGGCGCTGGCGACGGCTTTCAGGGAGGCGGTGACGATGTCGCTGTCGAGGCCGACGCCGTAGAGCGTCTCGTCAACTCCATCGGGCGCTCCGCTGCGGATCTGGACGTAGGCGGCGGCTTGGGCGTCGGCGCCGGCGCCGACCGCGTTCTCGTGGTAATCGAGGACGGTGAGGGCGATGCCGCAACCCTGCTGCAGCGCGTCGACGAAGGCGGCGATCGGGCCGTTGCCGACGCCTTCGATGCGCCGCTCGGTCCCGTCGGCGGTGATCGTCGCGACGATGCGGCGCTCGCCGGGGCGCGGCTCGGGCAGCAGGCTGTAGTCGACCAGGCGCAGCCCGCCGCTTCCGAGATAGGTGTCCTCGAACAGCGACCAGATATCGCCGCCGGTCAGTTCCTTCCCGGTGCGGTCGGCGACCTCCTGGACGATCTTCGAAAACTCGATCTGCAGCCCGCGCGGCAGGTCGAGACCGTGGTCGGCCTTGATGACATAGGCGACGCCGCCCTTGCCGGACTGGCTGTTGACCCGGATCACCGCCTCGTAGGTGCGCCCCAGATCCTTGGGGTCGATCGGCAGGTAGGGCACCTCCCACAGCGCATCGTTGCGCTTTTCCAGGGCGTCGAAGCCCTTCTTGATCGCGTCCTGGTGCGACCCGGAAAACGCCGTGAACACCAGCTCCCCGGCATAGGGATGGCGCGGATGGACCGGCAGCTGGGTGCAGTACTCGGCGGTGCGCACGACGGCGTCGATATCGCTGATGACGAGACCGGGATCGACGCCCTGGCTGAACAGGTTGAGCGCCAGCGTGATGACGTCGACATTGCCGGTGCGCTCGCCATTGCCGAAGAGGGTGCCCTCGACCCGGTCCGCCCCGGCCATGATGGCGAACTCGGTGGCGGCGACCGCGGTGCCGCGATCGTTGTGCGGGTGGAGGCTGAGAACGAGGCTGTCGCGGTCGCGGACATGGCGGGCGAACCATTCGATCTGGTCGGCGTAGACATTGGCCGTCGCCATCTCGACGGTGCCCGGCAGGTTGACGATCATCTTTTTCTGCGGCGTTGGGCGCCAGACATCCATCACCGCCACGCAGATCTCGACCGCGAAGTCTAATTC
>DATCQF010000084.1:0-1547 GCA_036569735.1 Allostellaceae bacterium
GCTTAATGCGCCCGACCGCGGGCGAGATCGCCGGGGCGCTCGGCGCTGCGCTTCGCTCGGGCGGATGGTGGCGGTGCCGCTGCCCGGTCCATGACGGCCGGGGCGCCTCGCTGGCGCTGCGGGATGGCGAGCGCGGCCTGATCGTCAAATGCTTCGCCGGGTGCGATCCGCACGACATCCTCGCTGAGCTGCGCCGGCGCCAGCTAATTGAGGGACCGTGCGGGCCGCAGCACCGCCCGCAACCGATACCGGCCGGCGCCCGCACCGATGACGACGCGCACCGCATCGCAGCGGCGCGGCGGATCTGGGATGCCGCACGGGACGCGCGCGGGACGCCCGTGGCCGCCTATCTCGTTGGCCGCGCGATCACCATGCCGCCGCCGTCATCACTGCGCTGGGCGCCGCGCTGCTGGCACCGGGAGGCCCGCGCAAACCTGCCGGCGATGGTCGCGGCGATCGTAGATGCCGCCGGCGAGCTGATCGGCGTGCATCGGACTTATCTGCGGCCGGATGGCTCGGGCAAAGCCGGTGTCGAGCGACCGAAGGCGATGCTCGGCCGTGCTGCCGGTGGCGCCGTCCGGCTCGCGCCAGCTTGCGAAACCTTAACCGTCGCCGAAGGGATCGAAACTGCACTCGCCGCGATGCAGGCAACCGCGATGCCGGCATGGGCGGCACTGTCGACTTCGGGGCTCGTCACGTTGGTGCTGCCGCCGATGGTGAGCACGATCGTCATCCTGGCTGATCACGACCGCAACGGCGCGGGTGAACGCGCGGCCCGCGCCGCGGCGCAGCGCTGGCTCGCGGAGGGCCGGCGGGTGCGGCTGGCGATGCCGGCCGAGCCTGGAACCGACTTCAACGACGTATTACTCGGCCGCGCCCATGCCCGTATCGAGGAGGCGCGCGATGTCGCCGCCTGACGGCGCCGCCGAGGTTCGCCGGCTCGTCGCCACCGCCGAGCAAATCATGCCGCACCTGCGGCCACTGTCCGCGGCGCAGTTCCTCGCGCTCGATCTGCCACCGCGGCGACTGCTTCTCGATCCCTGGCTGCCCGAGAAGGGGTTGACGATGATCTTCGCACCACGCGGCATCGGCAAGACGCTGCTGGCAATGACAAGCGCGTATGCTCTCGCGGCGGGGGCTGGGTTCCTGGGCTGGCAGGCGGCCGAACCGCGACGCGTGCTCTATCTCGACGGCGAAATGCCGGCAAGCCTGACCCAAGAGCGTCTTGCAGCGATCGTTGCGGGGCTCGATCAGCAACCGCCACCCGATCATTTCCGAATCCTGAGCGCCGACATTACCGATGGCGGGCTGCCCGATCTCGCAACCGCGGTGGGTCAGTCCGAGATTGATGTGGCGATCGGCGATGCCGAGCTGATCGTCATCGACAATATCTCGACGCTGGTGCGATCGGGGAAAGAGAACGAAGCCGAAAGCTGGCTCCCGATTCAGGGATGGGCTCTCGCCCATCGCCGCGCGGGGCGCTCAATTCTGTTCATTCATCATGCCGGGAAGGGTGGGCTTCAGCGCGGCACCTCGCGCCGCGAGGA
>DATCQF010000085.1:0-5660 GCA_036569735.1 Allostellaceae bacterium
GACCAGTACCACATCGACATATTGACCGCGCATTTCGTGCGCCATCCCGACTGGTTCGATGTCGTGGTCGGCTCCAATCTGTTCGGCGACATCCTGTCGGATCTGGGGCCGGCCTGCGTCGGCTCGATTGGGATCGCGCCCTCGGGCAACATCAACCCCGAGCGCGAATACCCCTCGATGTTCGAGCCGGTGCACGGCTCGGCGCCCGACATCGCCGGGCGCGGCATCGCCAACCCGATCGGCCAGATCTGGTCGGGCGCGATGATGCTCGAGCATTTCGGCGAGACCGCGGCGGCCCAGGCGGTCGAGCGCGCGATCACCGAGGTGCTCGCCGACGGCACGACGCGCACCCCCGATCTCGGCGGCAACGCCGGCACCAGGGACCTCGGCGCCGCCGTCACCGCCGCGATCCGCTGATTTTCCCTCTCCGCCCTTCAGGGGGGAGAGGGAGGGGCCCGTCGCGGAGCGATGGGAGGGTGAGGTGGGCTGTCTGCGCGTGCTCTGGAATCCCCCACCTCACCCCAACCCTCTCCACCCCCGGGGGCGGAGAGGGAGAAATGCTTTCCCTAGACTAGGCCGGCCCCGCGTCGGGCTCGTCGAGGGAAAAGCCGTGCGCTTTCAGCCAGGTCGCGAACCCGACCCCCTCGGGGGTCGCCGCCTGGCGCGCCTTGTCCTCGGACCAGCCGTAGAACTCGGCGGTGCCAAAGCGCTCGGGCGCGCGCTGGCGGTCGGCGATCGAGTGGCGCGCGTCGCGCCGGCGGTCATAGGAGTCGACCGCCTCGGCCAGCCCTGAATCGTCGTAGGCGTCGACATGCACGCTCGCTTCGGGCGGCAGGCGCATGCTGATGAAGCCCTGCTGCGCCGGGTAGCCGAGGCAAAGGCCGGCGACCGGAAACACCTTGTCGGGTAATTCGAGGATCGGGGCGACCTCGGCGATGCGGTTGCGCAGGACGCTGATCGGGCAGGCGCCGAGCCCCAGTGTCTCGGCGGCGAGGATGCAGCTCTGCATGACCAGCGCCCCGTCGACCGCGGCGTTGAAGAACCCTTCGAGCGCGCCGTTGTCGAGGCGGTGGCCGCGCATCTCGCCCAGTCGTTCGAGCCGCCGCGCATCGCCGAGATACACCAGAAACACCGGCGCGGCGCCGATCCACGGCATGTCGGGGAAGAGCGCGGCGAGCCGGGCGCGCCGGGCAGGGTCCTTGAGCCAGATCACCGAGGCCTGCTGGAAATCCGATTTCGACGAGGCCGAGAACGCCGCCGCGAGCAGGAGGCGCACCAGCGAATCGGGCACCGCGCGCTCGCCGTAGCGCCGCTGGGTGCGCCGCATCAGCACTTGGCGCAGCCACGGATCGTCGGGCATCTCCCCGGGCACCCCAGCGTCGCCGAGTTCGACATCGTGGCCGAACCGGGCGCGCAGCTCATTGTCGTAAGTGTCAGTCATCGCCGGTCTCCCTTTGGAGCTGGACAATTCTAATCGGGCTTTGGGGATCGGTGCACAAATGGTGCGACCCGCGAAAAAAGACCCCCTCGCCCCCATCGGGGGAGAGGGTTGGGGTGAGGGGGCGAACGACCGATTCGTTGCCGTCACCCTCACCCGCCTCGCTGCGCCCGGCACCCTCTCCCGCGGTGCGGGAGAGGGGCTGGCGGCGGCACCAATCTGCACATCAACCGGGTGCTCAGGCAAAGCCGCTTGGCCGGGGCGAGCGCCGGGCCTACAAGGGCGCAGGGAAGAGAATCGGGAGCGGAGCCGATGCCCGACACGCTGACGACGAATTCGCCGATCATCTCCGCCTACCGCGCCGCGACCCCGGGCTCGGCGGCCGACGCCCTGCGCGCGGCCGAAATGTTCCCCTCCGGGATCACCCACGATTCGCGCTACATCGAGCCTTACGGGCTCTACATCACCCGCGCCAAGGGCCCGCGCAAATGGGATGTCGACGGGCGCTCTTATGTCGATTATTTCGGCGGGCACGGTGCGCTGTTGCTCGGGCATTGCCACCCCGAGGTCATGGCGGCGGTGCATGCCCAGCTCGACCGCGGGACCCATTACGGCGCCAGCCACGAGCTCGAGATCGAATGGGCCGAGCGGGTCAAGGCATTGATCCCCTCGGCCGAGCGGGTGCGCTTCACCTCGTCGGGCACCGAGGCGACCTTGATGGCGGTGCGCCTCGCGCGCGCGTTCAGCGGCAAGCCCAAGCTGATCCGCTTCAACTATCACTTCCACGGCTGGCACGACCACATGACGACCGGCCACAGCAACCATTTCGACGGCACGGCGACGACGGGCGTGCTCGATGCGGTCGCCGGCAATGTGCTTCTGTGCGACCAGAACGACGAGGCGGCACTGGCGCGGCTCCTCGAACAGAACGACGACGTCGCCGCCGCGATCATCGAGCCGACCGGCGCCAATGGCGGCAAATTGCCGATCGACCCGAATTTCCTGCAGGCGCTGCGCCGCCTCACCGCCGAGCACGGCGTCCTCTTGATCTTCGACGAGGTGGTAAACGGGTTCCGGGTCGCTCCGGGCGGCGCTCAGGAGGTCTATGGCATCCGGCCGGATCTCACCACATTGGCAAAAATCCTCGCGGGCGGCCTGCCGGGCGGCGCGGTTACGGGACGCAAGGACATCCTCGACCTCCTGGATTTCCAGGTCACCAAGGCGGCCGGCAAGGAAAAGATCGCCCATCCCGGCACCTTCAACGCCAACCCGCTGTCCGCGGCGGCCGGGATCGCGACCCTGCGGATCGTGCGCGAGAGCGACGCCTGCGAGCGCGCCAACCGCTTTGGCGACGATCTGCGGCGCCGGCTCAACGAGGTCTTCGAGGAGGAGCGGGTGGCGTGGGCGGCCTATGGCACCTTTTCGTCGCTTGAATTGTTCACCAACCCCGAGCACGAACGGATCACGCCGACCCGGTTCGACCCGCTCGCGCATTCGGTCGCCAGCCTCAAGGGCGAGCGCAACGCCGGCCTCGTGCACAAGCTGCGGTTGGCCATGATGATACACGGCGTCGATCTGAGCAGCCACCCCGGCGGGGTCATCTCGGCGACGCACGGCGAGGCTGAGCTCGAAGACACCGCCGCCGCGATGCGCGCGAGTGTGCGCATGCTGAAGGCCGAGGGCGAGCTATAGGGGTTGCGCCGCGGCATTCAGGATCACGGGCAGTTCACCGCGGATGTGCTGCATTTCCGGCAGCACGTGAAGGGCCGTGAGGCCCCCTACAGCGACAATGCGCCGGCGGAGAACGGGATGATCGGCACCGCGCTGCCGGCGGGCAGGGCGGGGGCGTGCGGCGGGCGGATGACCAGGCAGTCGGAGGCCGCCAGCGGGCGCATCATCGAGCTGTCCTGGACCTCGAACGGCACGGCTTCGATGACGCCGTCGGCGGCGCGCACGAGGCGGGCACGCAGATAGTCCTGGCGCCGGTCGTTCTGCTTGACGGCGACCCCGAGCCGCGCGGTCGCCGGCGCCTCCGCCCCATCGGGGAGGCCGCTCAGCCTGTCGAGCGCCGGCTTCAGGAAGAGGAGCGAGCACACCAGGGTCGAGACCGGGTTGCCGGGGAGCCCGATCATCGGCGCGCCGCGGTAGCGACCGACCATCAGGGGCTTGCCCGGGCGCATCGCGATTTCCCAGAAATCGATGTCGAGCCCGTCTTCGGAGAGGACCCCGCGCACGAGGTCATGCTCGCCGACCGAGACGCCGCCGGTGCTGACCAGGAGGTCAAGCCCGCGCGCCGCGGCGGCGAAGCGGCGCAGCGAATCCGGGTCGTCGGGCGCGTTGCCGACGAGGATCGGCACGCCGCCGCAGGCCGTCACGAAGGCGGCGAGCGCCAGGGCGTTCGAGCTGACGATCTGGTGCGGGCCGATCGGATCGCCCGGCATGACGATTTCGTCGCCGGTCGAGAGGACCCCGACCCGCGGCCGGCGATGGACGAACAGCCAGGGCCGGTTCATCGCCGCGGCGAGGCCGATGTCGCGCGGCGTCAGGCGTCGCCCGGCATGCAGCAGCACATCACCCTCGGCGAAATCGAGCCCGGCGCGCCGGACATAGCGGCCGCGCGCCGCGCCCTCGCGCACCTCGACCCGGTCGCCGGTGCGAGCGGTGTCCTCCTGGATGACGATCGTGTCGGCCCCGTCGGGCAGCGGCGCTCCGGTGAAGATGCGTGCCGCCTCGCCCGGCCCCAGCGTGCCGCCGAACCCGGCGCCTGCCGGGATTTCGGCAACGATGCGCAGGCTCACCGGGATGTGGCCGAGATCGTCCGCGCGCACGGCATACCCGTCCATCGCCGAGACCGCGAAGGGCGGCTGGGTCCGCCGCGCGCCGAGATCCTCCGCGAGGACCCGGCCGATCCCCTCGGCGATCGACACCTGCTCGGGCGGCAGGGCTTCGAGCGGCGCCAACAGTCGCGCCAGGGCTTCTTCAACCGATATCATCGAATCACCTCGTAATCCCCGGATTTGCCGCCTGATTTGCGCAGGAGGCGCAGGTCGGTCACGACCATCGCGCGGTCGATCGCCTTGCACATGTCGTAGATCGTCAGCGCCGCCACGCTCGCCGCGGTCAGCGCCTCCATCTCGACCCCGGTGCGCCCCTTCAATCGGCAGGTCGCGGTAATCTCGACCGCCGAGCGCTCCGAAACGCATTCCAGTTCGACCGCGACCGAGGTCAGCGCCAGCGGGTGGCACAGCGGGATCAGTTCGGCGGTGCGCTTCGCCGCCATGATTCCCGCGAGACGCGCAACCGCGAGCACGTCGCCCTTGGCGATCTCGCCGGCGCGGATCCGCGCCAGGGTCGCGGGCTGCATGACGACCCGTGCGCCGGCGATCGCGACCCGGTCGGTCTCCGCCTTGTCGGAAACATCGACCATATGGGCGCGGCCCTCGACGTCGGTATGGGTCAGGTCGGGGAGGCGCAGCAACCGCCGTGTCGCGGCGGCAACATCGCCGGCCCGCATCAGCGACTCGCCGACCAGGAAACAGCGCGCGCCGGCAACAGCGAGCCGGTCGAGATCGGCCGGGCCGCCAATGCCGCTTTCGCCGACGATGACCCGGCCGGTTGGCACCAGCGGCGCTAGTTGTTCGGTTGTGTGAAGGTCGACCTTCAACGTCTTGAGATCACGGTTGTTGATGCCAATAAGTCGCACATCGAGACCGAGCGCGCGGTCGAGTTCGGCCCGGTCATGCACCTCGACCAGTACGTCAAGCCCGAGGTCGCGCGCGGCGGCGGCCAGCTCGCGCGCCGCGCCGTCGTCGAGCGCGGCGACGATCAACAGGATGCAGTCGGCGCCGAGCGCGCGGCTTTCGACCACCTGATAGGGATCGACGATGAAATCCTTGCGCAACACCGGCAGGTCGCAGGCGGCGCGCGCGGCGGAGAGATCGTCGTCGCCGCCCTGGAAATACGGCGTGTCGGTCAAGACCGAGAGACAGGTGGCGCCGCCCGCCTGATAGGCCTGGGCAAGCGCGGCCGGGTCGAAATCGGCGCGGATCAGCCCGCGGCTGGGCGAGGCCTTCTTGATCTCGGCGATGAGCCCGTAGCGTCCCTGGCGCAGCTGGTTTTCGAGCGCCGCCGCGAACGGCCGCAGCGGTGGCGCGGCGGCGGCCAGCGCGCGCAGCTCCGGCTCCGGCCGCGCCGCCTTCCGGCGTGTGACATGGGCCCGCTT
>DATCQF010000086.1:0-6047 GCA_036569735.1 Allostellaceae bacterium
GTTCGCCGTAATGACTGCACGCGACGATGCGGCCAGGGTCCGCGCGATGCGTCGCGAAGTTCCAGATCGGCGAATTGGGCTCCGCCGGCAAGGCCAGCATCTGCCAGCTCCGCCCGCCGTCCTTGGAGCGCTGGATCGCCCCCGCGTCGCCCGCCGCGCCGTTGCCGGTCGCGACGAACAAGGTCGCCGGGTCGTCCGCTTTCTGCGCCAGATGGCGGCAGTAGCGCAGGTGGAACTGGTCGGCGACCCCGAGCCCGCGCCAGCTTTCGCCGCGGTCGGTGCTGGCGAAAATTTCGCGCGGCGTGCTGGTGAGGACGGTGGTGGCGCCGTTTACGGTGACCGCGATGTCGTGGATGTCGGGATCGGTTATGCCGGCGGTGATCCGGCTCCAGCTATCGCCGCCATCGGTGCTGCGCCGCACCCCGTCGACCTCGACCCCGGCCCAGACGATGCGATGGTCCGAGGGATCGACGGTCAGCGCCGTCACCCTGGGCACCCGCACGTTCGGGCATTCCTCGGCGATGTCGGCCGCGAGCTTCTGCCAATGCGCGCCGCCGTCCGTCGAGCGGAAGAGGGCGGCCGGCCTCGTCCCGGCAAAGAGGATGTCGGGATCGACCGGATCGACCGCGATCCGCCAGACATCGAGATTGTCCATCGGCGACGGGAGGTGCTCGAAGCTCTGCCCTCCGTCGATGCTCTTGTAGATGCCGTCATTGGCGCCGGCGAAGACGGTGCGCGGTTCTTTCGGATGGACGGTCAGCTCGAACACCCGGCTCTCGCTCCACAAGCCCTTGCCGACGCGCCGCCAGCTCTCGCCGCCGTCGGGGCTGAGCCACGCGCCGCTGCCGACCGTCCCGACGCAAATCGTGAAATTGCCCGTCATGGCGATCTCCTCCCATCAACCAACTCGGTCATTCCGGGGCGCCGCGCGGCGGCGAACCCGGAATCCATGTTTCCGCAGCCGGTGTTCCTGGATTCCGGGTTCGCAACTTCGGCGCGCCCCGGAATGACAGGCGGAATTCAGTCGGTGCCTTCCCAGCCGGTGTGCGAGATGTCGATGACGACGCCGTCGGGGCCGGCCCACTTCATCTCGAAATTGGCGTGGCCGCCGGCCGCCATCGTCGCGTCGACATGGTCCTTCGCGGTCAGCCGCTGGCCGTGCGCGCCCTCGAGTTGCTCGCAGGCGCTGTCGAGATCGTCGACCTCGAAGCCGAAATGATGGATGCCGGTGAAATGCGGTCCGTGCGCCCCCATGTCGGGCGATTGCTCGCCCTTCGTATTGAGGATCGCGATGTTGATGTGGCCGTCGGTCAGAAACACCGCGCCGTTGGCGCTGCGCCGCAGCTCCTTCAGGCCAAACGCCGATTTGTAGAACTCGGCGACCTTCGCCGGCTCCTTCGTGGTCAACGCGATATGCTTGATGCGTGCCATGGTCTTTCTCCTCGCTTACACCGATGGTTTGATGTTCTGGTTGAGCCGGAACAGGTTGGTCGGATCATACCTGTTTTTCAGCGCCACGAGTCGGTCGTAATTCCGTCCGTAGGCGGCCCGGATCCGGGTGGTGCCTTCCTCGGCATCCAGGTGGTTGACATAGACTTCGCCGGTCGCGAAGGGCTCGACCGCATTCCAGAAATTGCGGGTCCATTGGATATGACCGGGAGCCTCGGCGGGATCGTTCCACTGCGAGATCACGTCGTAATCCCACTGGTCGTCGCGCAGCCCGAAGGCGGTCCCGTTCGGGTCCGCCCGGGTCGCCGCGCCGTGCATGTGGAAGAACAACACCATCGACATCGGCGACAGGAATTTGGCCGACCGCTCGATAAATACCTCGATCAAATCGTCGCCGAGTTCCTTCAGGAAGCTCGACTTCCAGTATCGCTGAACCCCGCCATAGGGGACCGCCGCGTCGAACAGCGTGTTCAGCTGCGCGTACGAGGTCGGGGCGATCGTATCGGCCAACGGCGAACCGAACTGGCGGAGCGGCGCCACCAGCGCCTCCCCCTTGGCGATGTCCCCGATGTAGCTGACGATGATGACGGCGACCGGGGCGCCCTCGGGCGAAGTCATCAGCGATGCGGCCGCGAGCATCTCGTCGGGGCAGCCGCGCGCGAAGTCCCGGTAGAAGCGCAGCACCTCCCGCGCCTGATCGATCGGGTGGATGACCATCCCCGCCAGCACCGGCCCCACCGGATGGAGCTGGTATTCGAACGAGGTGACGACGCCGAAATTGCCGCCGCCGCCGCGCAGGCCCCAGAACAAATCCGGGTGCTCCGTTGCGCTGGCGGTCAAAAATTCACCACCCGCGGTGACGATGTCGGCCGATAACAGGTTGTCGCAGCTGAGGCCGTGCTTCCCCATCAGCCAGCCGAGGCCGCCGCCCAGGGTCAATCCGGCGATGCCGGTCGTCGACACGACGCCGCCGGTGGTGGCAAGGCCAAAGGCTTGCGTTTCACGGTTGAACTCGCCCCAGGTGAGCCCGGCTTCGGCGCGCGCCGTGCGCTGCGCAAGATCGACGCGCACGCTCTTCATCGGCGACAGGTCGATCATCAGGCCGCCCTCGCAGACCGCATTGCCGGTGATGTTGTGGCCGCCGCCGCGGACCGACACCACAATACGGTGAGTACGCGCGAAGCGTACCGCCGCGATGACATCGGCGACCCCGGCACAGCGGGCGATCAGCGCCGGGCGCCGGTCGATCATGCCGTTCCAGACCCTGCGGGCCTCGTCATATTTTTCATCGCCCGGCCGCAACAACGGGCCGCGCAGGCCGGCCGCGAAATCTGCTACCGCGGCCTCCTCGAGGATCGCGTCGGAGCCTTCGGCGGTGATGACGCGTAGGTCTGTCATTTCTGTCTCCGCCCCGTGCGTTGGTTGGTGATTATGTCCCTATTTCGCGGGAGAATCACCATTGCGGTGGATCGCGCGCCAGACGCGTTCGGGGGTCGCCGGCATTTCGATGTGGCTGACCCCCAACTCGGCGAGCGCATCGACGATCGCGTTGATCACGACGCCGAGCGCCGGGGTGGTGCCGCCCTCGCCGGCCGGGCGGATGCCCAGGGGATGCGTCGGGGTCGGCACCTCGGAGAGTTCGGTCGCGAAGAACGGCACCGTGTCGGCGCGCGGCATCGTGTAATCCATGAACGACCCGGTCAGAAGCTGGCCGCTTCCCGGGTCATAGACGATCTGTTCGCCCATCGCCTGGCCGACGCCCTGGACGATGCCGCCATGGATCTGGCCGTGCACGATCATCGGATTGACCGCGCGCCCGACATCGTCGACCGCGCTGTAGCGCACCAGGTCGACTTTCCCGGTGTCGGGATCGACCTCGACTTCGCAGACGTGGCAGCCATAGGGAAAGGCGGCGAGGTTCATGACCTCGTCGCTGGTCCCGCGCAGTGGCCCCTTTAGTTCCTCCGGCAGGTCGTCCTTTTCGAGGGCGGCGCGGGCGACCGCGAAAATCCCCAGCGCACGGTCGGTCCCCTTGACCCGGAACTGGCCGTCGGCGAATTCGAGATCGGCCGGGGCGGCCTCCAGCATATGGCTGGCGATGCGCAGCCCCTTCTCGATGATTTCGTTCGACGCGTTCAGCATGACGATGCTGGCGAGACGCAGCGCACGGCCCGAATGCGCCCCGCCGCCGACCGAGACGCGGTCGGTGTCGCCGGTCACCAGGCGCACGCTGTCGATGGGCACGCCGAGCCATTCGGTGATCAGCTGGGCGAACGTCGTTTCGTGGCCCTGGCCCTGCGACACCGTGCCGACGACGACCTCGACCGCACCTTCGGGCAGCACGGTGACCTCGGCCTTCTCGCGCGGCGCGCCGGTCGCGGTATCGACGTAGTTGGCAATGCCGATGCCGCGATACTTGCCGCGCCCGCGCGCCTCGGCACGGCGCGCCGGGAGGCCCTGCCAATCGGCGAGCGCCAGCACGTGCTCCATCGCGCCGATGTAGTCGCCGCTGTCGTAGACCATGCCGAACGGGTTGGTGTACGGCATCGCCGATTGCGGCACGAGGTTGCGCCGGCGCAATTCGATCCGGTCGATGCCGGTTTGCCGCGCCGCGAGGTCGATGAGGCGCTCCATGACGAACATCACCTCGGGTCGGCCCGAGCTGCGGTAGGGGCGGGTCGGCGCGGTGTTGGTCAGCGCGGCGCGGGCGCGGAAATGCACCGCCGGCACGTGGTAGATGCTCGACATGATCTCGACGCCCTTGTTGAGGGAGCCGAAGGCGAGCGCGTAGGCGCCCTGGTTGACGAGATTGGAGCCGCGCATCGCGAGGAATTTTCCCGCCGTGTCGAGCGCCAGTTCGGCACTGACCGCAAGGTCGCGCGCCTGGTGATCGGCCATGAAGTATTCGCTGCGGTCGCTGGTCCATTTGACCGGCCGGCCGACCCGCCGCGCCGCCCACGTGACCACCGCGAACTCCGGGTTGAAGCCGCCGCGGGTGCCGAAATTGCCGCCGACGTCCTGCATGACGACGCGCGCCTCTTCGGGCGGCACGCCCAGCACGATCGCGAGATCGCGCCGCGGGCTGACCGCGCCGCCGGCCCCGGCATGGAGCGTGTAGCGCCCGCTCGCGGCGTCGAACTCGCCCACTGCGGCGCGCGGCTCCATCGGCACCCCGGCGACCCGCTGCACCCAGGTGTCGAACTTGACGACATGCGCGGCCCCCGCGAACGCGGCCTGCGCCGCCGCTGCATCGCCGACTTCGCCGTCGAGAACGATGTTCGGATGACCCTGGCGTGCCCGCGGCGCAGCGGGCTCGGCGGCGACAAGGCTGTGGGTGACCGCCGGCAGCAATTCATAGTCGACCGCGACGAGCTCGGCGGCGTCCTTGGCGGCGGCGGTCGTCGTCGCGACGACGACGGCGACGATCTCACCGACATGGCACACCTCGGGGCCGACGATCGCGGTCTGCTCAGGCCGGACCACCGGCGACCCGTCCGTGTTCTGGATGCTGATGTCGGCCGGGTGGCGGTTGGCGATATTCGGCAGCGGCTTCAGCCCGTCGGCCAGCACATCGGCGGCGGTCAGCACGGCGAGTACGCCTGGCGCCGCACTCGCCGCCGCGGTATCGATTCCCCGGATCAGCGCGTGGGCATGCGGCGAGCGGACCATCATCGCATAGGCCTGGCCGGGCAGGGTTACATCGTCGCTATAGCGCCCGGCGCCGCGCAGCAGGCGGAAATCCTCCCGGCGCCGGACCGGCTGTCCGATACCGGTGCCGGTCGGCGCTCCGTCCATCATGTTCGACGATTGTCATTCCGGGGCGCGGTCAAAGACCGCGAACCCGGAATCCATGCGCTCCGGACTGGGTTCCTGGATTCCGGGTTCGCCGCTACGCGTCGCCCCGGAATGACAGCCCTTCTCACGCCGGGAACGACAGGAAGCATTTGTCCGAGGCGAGGATGTAGGTCTCCATGTAGTCCTGGATCACCGGGGCCTTGCGATCGAGCGCCTCCATGGCGCCCGCGAGCGCCATCCAGTTCAGCATCTCGTGCTGCCCGGAAAACTCCATGTCGGCGAGTGAGCGCTTGCGCCAGGTGCCGTAATCGGCGCGGGCAATCGCGTCGAAGAGGATGCGGTCGCCCTCGTGGTCGGGCCACAGATAGCCGTTCTTCGGCGACAGGAAAGAATGCGACCAGCTCGACGAGGCGACCAGCGCCACCCGATAGGGCGAGGCGGCGAGCACCTCGGCGATCGCGCCGCCGACATCCATGCAGCGCCACGGCTGCGGCGACGGCGGGTCACCCGACTCGCCCTCGGGCCGCGGCTCCCCGTAGAGATGCCCGAACCCGCCTTTCGCCTGGATCAAATTGCGCCCGTAGCAGTTGATGGCGAACGGGATCACCGGGTAGGGGAAGCCCTTCCGGTCCCAATCGAGATAGAGGAAGGTGTTGGCAAAGGCGTGCGCCATCGGGTGGTGCAGCGGTTGATAGGCGTAGGCGAGGTCGATGCCGCGCTCGATGAGACCGGTTGCGAGGAATTTCGCCGCCTCGCGGTGGCCCTTTAAGGGCATCGCCCAGTCGCCCGGCTCGCTCCAGCGG
>DATCQF010000087.1:0-1759 GCA_036569735.1 Allostellaceae bacterium
TCGTACGAGTTCCTGACCCGTGTCGTCGGTTTCAGCGTCGACGCCAGGAAGCCCGACCCGTCCGTTTTCCACGCGAGCGATTTATCGTCGTTGACCAGGATGGCGTAGTCGGACCAGGTCGTACCCCCATCGGTCGTCAGGAAAAAGGGCGTGTCGACAGCAAACGAGCTGGCGATTATTTGCGTCGGATCGTTTGGATTGACCGCGAGGCTCGGCTCGGAGTTCTGGGCGCTTTCGACGCTGTCGCCGACCGGGATGATATCGAAGATATTGACCGACATTTCCCATAAATCCTCTGGCACCGGAGATTCAGCCGCAACTAAAATTCGGTCGCGCGCGCCTGCGCGCTACAACGCACCTGCTCAGTGCCGGTCGCGCTATAAGAAACAGCGGAATTCAATGATCCCAGCGCCGGGTGGCCATCGCCCGCTGGAGCCGCGTTTTGGCGAGCGCCAGGGCGGCGGCGCGCGGCAGGGCTCCGCTCGATCGCACCCCGTCCAATACCGCCCTGGTATTGCCGCGGATCTTTTCGTCGATGGCCGAGAAGGCGGTGGCCTCGCTGCCGTGGCGATATTCGACGGCCGCGCAGATGACGCCGCCGGCATTGGCGATGAAATCCGGCAATATCAGCACGCCCCGGGCGGCGAGCGCCGTCTCGGCTTCGGGGGTGCACGGGATGTTGGCGCCTTGCGCGACCAGCCCGGTGCGCAGCCGCGCCACATTGCCGGCATGGATTACATCGGGCCGCGCCGCCGGGATCCAGATGTCGCAGGAGATGTCGATCACGCTGTCGCCGCCGAGCTTTCGCCCGCGCGGGTAATCGTGCAGCGAGCGGCCCTCGGCTTTCAGCGCGATCAGCGCGGCGACATCGAGACCGCCGTCGTCGGCGATCGTACCCTTTGTATCGCTGGCGCCAACCAGCACCGCGCCCCGCTCGGCAAGAAAGCGCGCGGCGTGCCTGCCGACCGAGCCGAACCCCTGTATGACAATGCGCGCGCCGGCGAGCGGCAATCCGAGATGCTCGGCGGCCACCTCGATCGCGGCGACCAGGCCAAAGCCGGTGGCGCCGATCTCGTCAAGCGGGATGCCGCCAATCGCGCTCGGCAGCCCGACGGCCCGGCCGGTCTCGTCGTGGATCCACCCCATCGCCTGCTCGTCGGTGCCCATGTCGGGACCGGGGATGTAGTCGGCGAGGTCGGCGATCGCGGCCGCAAACGCGCGGATCAGCCGTTCCTTGTCGCTTTGCGGCATCTTGGGGTCGGCGAAAATGACCGATTTCCCGCCGCCATGCGGCAACCCCGCCGCGGCGTTCTTCAAGGTCATCGCACGGGCGAGGCGGAATGCCTCCTCGGTGCTGACGTCGGGCGCCATGCGCACCCCGCCCACGGCCGGGCCGCAGGCGATGTTGTCGACCGCGACGACGGCCTTCAGGCCGACCGCCGGGCGCCAGATATGGACGAGCTTCAGCGCCCCAGTTCGTCGCCAAAGCGAAACGCCTCTTCCCTTTCCATCGATGCCCCCGATGCTGCGGCGTCGAGCTGGATCCAACAGGGATGCACCGCCGCGACTACCCTCTACCCAATCCCCGAGCGGCCACCCGCCGCCGCGCTAAATGGCCCACCTGCAGTCCCACATCCGCGACCCTCTGCGGATTCAAAATTCGTCACCCCGTCGTCCAAAATTGGTGACCTTGGCGTCCATTTTCCCTAACCCGTTTGCGATGCTACTCTCGCGGCACCGTCACCGTATGCCCGCCACG
>DATCQF010000088.1:0-1527 GCA_036569735.1 Allostellaceae bacterium
CTGCACCAGCATGCGAAACTGATGTTCGCCGTCGACCCGCGCGGGTTCCGCGGTCGGCCGGGCCGCGACATCGCAAACCATCACCGCAAACCTGCCACCGGAACCCCAGCGCTGAGGAAAATGCGGAGCCGCGCTCCGGCAAGGATCAACCAGCGCAACCGACAACATCGCCGTCGGCGGATTCGTTCCGCGTCGCGCCCGGGAGCCACCGCACAAAATCCCGGCGGCGTGCCGCGATTTGCCGGCCCGCATCCAGCCCCGGCATTGAGAGCCGATCGCCGCCGATCGGAAATGGCGCCGCGGCGAGCGCTCGGGCATAGTGACGGCGATGCGTCACGCCATGGGGTTACAGCCCGTTCCGATCGCTCAGGATCTCGTCCTCGTGGGTGGCGGCCATGCTCATGTCCATGTGCTGAAGCGCTTTGGCATGCGCCCGGCCGCCGGGGTCCGCTTGACGCTGATCACGCGCGATGTCGAGACGCCCTATTCCGGCATGCTGCCCGGCTATGTCGCCGGGCTTTACCGGTTTGAGGAATGCCATATCGATCTGGTGCGCCTCGCGCGGTTTGCCGGCGCGCGGCTGATCCATGACGAGGCAGTGGGGCTCGACCGCACCGCGCGCCGCGTCATGTGCCGCGGCCACCCGGCGATCCGCTACGATGTGGTGTCCCTCGACATCGGCTCGACGCCGCTCTTCGGCGATGTGCCGGGCGCGGCCGAGCACACGATTTCGGTCAAGCCGATCGCCGACTTTGCGGCGCGCTGGGAAGCGTTGCTCGAACGCGCCCGGGATTTGGGTCACGTGCGCCTGGGCGTCGTCGGCGGTGGCGCTGGCGGGGTCGAATTGGCCCTGGCGGCGCAGCACCGGCTGACGGATCTGCTCGGAACGCCGCCCGAGGTCACGCTGGTCACCCGCGAGGGGCTGCTGCCCTCGCACAACGCGGCGGTCCGGCGTCGTTTCGAGACTATTCTACAGGAGCGCGGCATCCGCACCCTGACCGACAACCCGATCGTGCATGTCGAGCCCGGCCGGCTGATCGCCGCCGACGGCACCGCGATTATCTTCGACGAGGCGCTCTGGGTCACGCAGGCGGCCGGCGCGCCGTGGCTTGGCCAAACCGGGCTGCCGCTCGACGAGCGCGGCTTCCTGGTGATCGACGAGACGCTGCGCTCGCCGGCCGACAGCGCCGTCTTTGCCGCGGGCGACATCGCGACGATGCCGGCCCACCCGCGCGACAAGGCAGGGGTTTACGCCGTCCGCGCCGGCCCGCCGCTCGCCGACAATCTGCGCCGGGCGCTGGCCGGCAAGAGGTTGCGGCGCGCCGTGCCGCAACGCCGCGCGCTGGCGCTGATCGGCACCGGCGACCGGCGCGCCGTGGCCTCGCGCGGCCCGTACGAAGCCTACGGCGCGGTATTGTGGCGGCTCAAGAACTGGATCGACCGGCGCTGGATGCGGCGCTACACCGAATTGCCCGACATGACCCCCAAGGCCGGCTCGGGCGAGGACGGGGACGCAATGCGCTGCGG
>DATCQF010000089.1:0-2082 GCA_036569735.1 Allostellaceae bacterium
GAGCCTCAACGTCTCGAACGCGGCGGCGATCGCGCTCTACGAATTGGTCCGGGCCGACCCGGCCTGATGCAGCGGCCCATCTTGCTCCAGAGGGGGCGCTCTTCTACGATGCGGCGACTGGACACACCCGAGGAGGTCCCGATGCCAGACGATGTCAGAACCCTGAGCCAGAAGCCGGGGACGAAGCTCGGCCATTCCACCGCCAAGCACCCGGTGATGGTCGAAGGCCGCCGCGATTTCTTCACCTACCGCGATCTCGCCGTCAAGGATGCCAGCGGCGGCCAGATGCGCGCCCAGCTGACCAAGGCCAAGACCGGCATGACCGCGCCCACCGGCTGGCACTACCATGTCTGCGAGCACCAGTTCGTCTATGTTCTCAACGGCTGGGTCGAGCTCGAATTCGAAACCGGCGAGATGCTGCGCTGCGGGCCCGGCGACACGGTCTACATTCCGGGCGGCCTCAAGCACAACGAGCTGCGCACCTCGGACGATTTCGAGATCATCGAGATATCGACCCCGGGCGAGATCGGCACGGTGCCCTGCGACAAGCCGGCGATCTGAGGCTGAAGCTCGGCGCCCGTCGCCGCCGTTACCCACGCTGTCATCCCGGCGAAGGCCCGCGAAGGCGGGGATCCACCTGTCTGCTTCCGAGACGATTGACGCGTGGATCCCGGCCTGCCCCACGGATCAAGTCCGTGGGCTGAAGGCCCACGGGATGACATTAACTCAGCGCCAGAGGCGGTCGGAGGCGATGCGCGCACCTTCGGCGAGGGCGGCGAGCTTGGCCCAGGCGATCGACGGCGCTACCGCGTTCTGCTGTCCGGCAAAGGTCGCAAACCCGCAATCGGTGCCGGCGATGACCCGTTCGCGCCCGACGATGTCGGCGAGGTTGCAGATGCGCTGCGCGACGAGGCGCGGGTGCTCGACGAAATTGGTCGTCGAGTCGATGCAGCCCGGCATCAGGATCTTGTCGTCGGGGATTTTGGCGGTCTTGAGGTCCTCCCACTCATGGGCGTGGCGCGGGTTGGCCGCCTCGAACAGAAAGCCCGACGGGCGCGCCCGCATCGCGGTGTCGAACACCGTGGCGAGCGGGATGTCGTGGGTGTGCGGCCCCTCGTAATTGCCCCAGCAGATATGCATCCGCATCGCCTCGGGCGGAATGTTCCGTGTGGCGTGGTTGAGCGCCGCGATGTTGCGCTCGGCGATTCTGAGGAACTCCGCGTCGGACAGGTGCTGGTACTGGTTGTGCCGGGCCGACCCCAGATCGGGGGCGTCGATCTGCAGGATGAACCCGGCCCGGTGGATTCCCTCATATTCTTCCTGCAGCGCATTCGCCAACGCTTCGACATAGGCGTCTTCGTCCTGGTAGTAGCGGTCGGGGACGAACTTGGTCAGCACGCCCGGCGAGGCGGCGTTCATGAAGGCTTCGCCCGGTTTGGCTGCGGCACTGGCCGCGGCGAGGTTGTGGAGATCGAGTTCGAGCGGGCCGCGGTCGCGATAGGCGACCGGTCCGATGCAGCACGGCACCGCGGCGGCGGCGAACCACGAGGTGCCGCCGCGCGCCGCATGGAGCCGCGCGGCATAATCGGGGTGGTCCGCGATGTCGCGGTGCGCGCCCGTTTGCGGCGGCTTGTCGAGCGGGCCGCCGGGCGCTGCGCCGATCCCGGAAAGCCGGTGGCGGACGTAGAAGGTATACGACATCTTGCTCTGCTCGCCGTCGCAGACGCTGTCGATCCCGGTCGCCACCTGCCTGGCGACGACCTCCCGGACCGCGCCGGCAAGACGCGCCTCGAACGCCTGCCGGTCGAAGCCCGCGCCACTCTCGCGCGCCTCCAACAACGCCAAGAGATCGGGCGGGCGGGGGAGGCTGCCGACATGGGTGGTCAGGATGCGGTCTTTGCTGGTTTGCACGACCTGGGCCTCCTCTGACGCCGCGGTTTTACCCGACAAGGGATCGTTTCACGGGGCCGGTCGGGGCGCAAGCACATGCCCGGCGAAACCCGCGGAACAAAAACCCAAAACCGGCGTATTACATGGCGCGACGATGGGTCGCACCTTCCGGCTCGTAGAGCGGGATCGGGG
>DATCQF010000090.1:0-9802 GCA_036569735.1 Allostellaceae bacterium
GATGAATTTGCGCAGAGCCATCCCTGCCTCCCGTTGGTTGCTTTCGCCGCTGATGATATCGCGCCGATGATCGGTTGACGAGCATGGCAATGGGTCGCCGCTGCCCGCACCGCCCAACGCTAGAAACGCCACATTTATCGAGTATGGTAGCGGCGACTACCGGAGCTTGGGCCGATCATCCCAGGTCGGACTGCGCCGGCCGCGGGTGCAACCGAGGCGCGAGAGTTGGCTGCAAATCTGCTGTATTTGCAGCCAACGGGTTTCCCGGCTGTGAAACTGGAGGTTGAGGCGATTGGGATGGAATACACGATTCTCGGGCGAACCGGGCTCAGGGTCAGCGTCGCCGGGCTCGGCTGCGGCGGGTTCAGCCAATTGGGGCTCGGCACCGGCGGGAGCGAGGCCGATGCGATCGGCATCATCCGCGCGGCGCTCGATCTCGGGGTGAATCTGTTCGACACCGCGGCCGCCTACGGCACCGAAGCGGTGCTCGGCCGGGCGCTGCGCTCGGTGCCGCGCGAGAAAGTCGTCATCTGCACCAAGGCGCCGTTCGGGGTCAGCAACCCGAACTCGACGCCGGAGAGCGCGGTCGCCAGCCTGGACCGCTCGCTCAAAGAGCTCGGCACCGATTACATCGACGTCTACCAGCTGCACGGGGTCGCCCCGCGCGCCTACGACCACGCGTTAAAAATGCTCGCCCCGGCGCTGCTGCGCGAGAAGGAAAAGGGAAAATTCCGCCATCTCGGGATCACCGAGACCGCGCCGGGCGACCCCGGGCACGAGATGACGCAACGCGCCTGCCAGGACGGCGTGTGGGACGTCGTGATGGTCGCCTTTCACATGATGCACCAGAACGCCCGCGCGAGCGTGTTTCCGCTGACCCGGCAGCACCGGGTCGGCACGCTGATGATGTTCGCGGTGCGCAACATCTTTTCGCGCCCCGACCGCCTTGCCGCGACGATGCGCGAGCTGGCCGCCGACGGCGAAGTCCCGCAAGCCCTCGCCGACAGTCCCGACCCGCTCGGGTTTCTCGTCCACCCCGGTGGGCCCGACCACGGCGCCAGCAGCGTCATCGACGCCGCCTATCGCTTCGTGCGCCACGAGCCCGGGGCCGATGTCGTGCTGTTCGGCACCGGCGACCACGAGCACCTGCGCAGCAACATCGCCTCGATCCTGAAGCCGCCGCTGCCCGAGGCGGACCAGGCCCGGCTCGCCACCCTCTTCGGGCACCTTGTCGGGGTCGGGCTCGACGCGCCGCATCTCTCGCGTTCCGGCCGGGTGGTCAATCGCTGAGCCCTAGCCTCAAGCGCGCAGCCCGCTCGCCGCGAGCGTCGAACAGAGCGGTTGCCCAGCGCTTGAGTGAACATATATGTTCAGCAGGTGACGAGCGCGGAGTTCAAGCGGTGGCTCGAGCGACAGGGGGCCACCTTCGAACCGGCGCAGGGCGGACACATCTGGGTGATGCTGCACGGCCGGCGCGCGATCCTGCCGATGCACGGCCGCCGCAAGGAAATGAAGACCGGTACGGTCGCCGCGATCAAGAAGCAGCTCGGAGTGCAATGAGGACACGATGCGCGCCTATCCCGCGACCCTGACGCCCGATCCCGACGGCGGTTTTACCGTGACTTTCCGCGACGTGCCCGAGGCGATCACCGAGGGCGACAGCCGCGAGGAAGCCCTGTTGCGCGCCGAGGACGCCCTCGAATCGGCGCTTGCCATGTATGTCGCGGCCAAGGAACCGCTCCCGGCGCCATCGGCGGCGCAGCCCGGCGAGGCCATCGTGCCGCTGTCGGCGCTCGGCATGGCGAAAGCCGCCCTCTACGAGGCGATGCGCGACCAGGGCGTCGGCCGGGCCGAGCTGGCGCGGCGGCTGCGCTGGCACCTGCCGCAAGTCGCCCGCGTCCTCGACCTGCGCCACGCCTCGAAGATAGAACAAGTCGAAACCGCCCTCGCCGCGCTCGGGTTGCGGCTCATTGTCGATGTGGCGCGGGCGGCGTGATGTTAAACAAACACGCTATTACCGTTCAGGTATCGCGGTAGGAATGCATGACCTGAGGCGCCACGAAGTGGCCTACCTGGAGCTTGGTGCTGCACTCACAACAGCTCAGATGATGAATGCCGTTGTAATGCTCATCCGCGTGCAAGATAGACTTTTTCCCTCGCTGAAAACAGGTTTGACATATGTAATGAGGTGGCTCTCCTCCGGAAAACTCTGGCTTTAGCGCAAGCGCAAAACTGCCCGGTGGTAGCTGCTCAAGCTGGTACCGTCGCTTCTCGGTTTCCCAGGTTTTGGCCTCAGCGATTTCTTTTTCTAGTGCTCGAAGGCGATCAATCAACTCAGACTGCTGCGCTTGTGCGGAAAGAATTTGCTCTTGCAGTTCTATGATCGCCCCATTGCGAATAGTGGTATCATGAATGTCCTTCAACCCTTTCGCCATATCAAACATGGCCTTGAAGGCACCGATACCTGCATAAACTTCAGCGACCATAACACGCTCTCCTAATTCGATTAAGGCATAATGTCGATCAGCTACACCCGCTGGTCGAGCCGCAGGTGTCGCATTTTAGGCAGGTGCCGTTGCGCAGGAGGGTGAAGTTGCCGCATTCGCTGCAGCTGTCGCCTTCGTAGCCTTTCATGCGGGCTTCGCGGATCTGCTGGACGCGGGAGTCGGCGTGGGGGTCCGCGGCGGTGATGGTCAGGCTGGTTGTTTCGGCGAAGGCGAGGGCGCCGGCGAAGAGCGGCATGTCGGCTTCGGCCCGGGGCTCGGCCCCGGCCGCAGACCGTGCGCCGCCGGAGCGCTTGGCGCCGCCTTGCAGGACGGTGAGCCGGTTGCGGACAAAGCCCTGGCTGGCGACGCGCTGCATCATCGCGGCGACCGCGGCGCCGGATTCGGGGTCGGGCTCGCGCAGGTTGGATTCGGCGGCGGCGCCCTTGCCGACCGTGTCGGGCATCAAATCGGCCGGCTCGACATGGGCGAGGTCGCTGCGCCCCAGATAGGAGATCGCCAGCTCGCGGAAGATGTAGTCGAGGATCGAGGTCGCCATCTTGATCGTGTCGTTGCCCTCGACGATCCCGGCGGGCTCGAAGCGGGTGAAGGTGAAGGCCTCGACAAACTCCTCGAGCGGCACGCCGTATTGCAGCCCCAATGAGATCGCGATCGCGAAATTGTTCATCAGCGAACGGAAGGCCGAGCCCTCCTTGTGCATGTCGATGAAGATTTCGGCGATCCGGCCGTCCTCGTATTCGCCGGTGCGCAGATAGACCTTGTGGCCGCCGACATTGGCCTTTTGCGTATAGCCCTTGCGGCGGTGCGGCAGGCGGGTGCGCTCGGCCCGCGTCACGATGCGCTCGACAATCCGCTCGACGATGCGCTCGGCGACCAGGGGCGCGCGCTGCGCCGGGGTCATCGAATAAAGCTCGGCGGCCTGGTCCTGCGCCTCGTCGTCGTCGCCGAACAGGGTCGAGGCGAGCGGCTGCGACAGTTTGGAGCCGTCGCGGTAGAGCGCGGTCGCCTTGAGCCCGAGCCGCCAGGACAGCATGTAGGCCGCCTTGCAATCCTCGACCGTCGCCGAATTCTCCATGTTGATGGTCTTCGAGATCGCGCCGGTGATGAAGGGTTGCGCCGCCGCCATCATCCGGATGTGGCTCTCGACCGACAGGCAGCGCGTGCCGTTCGGCCCGCACGGGTTGGCGCAGTCGAAGACGGGCAAATGCTCGGGCTTGAGGTGCGGCGCGCCTTCCAGGGTCATCGCGCCGCAGCAATACGTGTTGGCGGCCTCGATCTCGGCGCGAGAAAAGCCGAGCGCGGTCAGGAGGTCGAAGCCGGCATCGCCGAGCGCATCGGGCGCGATGCCGAGTTGTTCGGTGCAGAACGCTTCCCCGAGCGTCCATTTGTTGAAGGCGAACTTGATGTCGAAGGCGGCGGCGAGCGCGGCTTCGAGGGTGGCGAGCGCAGATTCGTCGAAGCCCTTGGCCGCGAGGCTCTCGTGGTTGATGTGCGGCGCGCCGGCGAGGGTACCCTGGCCCAGCGCATAGCGCTCGATCGCGGCGAGCTCGGTTTCGCCGTAGCCGAGGGTGCGCAAGGCCTGCGGCACCAAGCGGTTGATGATCTTGAAATAGCCGCCGCCGGCCAGCTTCTTGAACTTGACCAGCGCGAAATCGGGCTCGATCCCGGTGGTGTCGCAATCCATCACGAGGGCGATCGTGCCGGTCGGCGCCAGCACCGTCGCCTGGGCGTTGCGGAACCCGTGCTTCTCGCCGAGCGCCAACGCCGCATCCCAGACCGCGCGCGCCGCGTCGACGAGCGGCTGGTCCGGGCAGTTGGCGGCGTCGAGCGGCACCGGCAGGGTCGTCAGTCCCTCGTAGCCGGCGGTCTCGCCATGCGCGGCGCGGCGATGGTTGCGGATGACCCGCAGCATCCCGTCGCGGTTCTTGGCAAAGCCCGGAAAGGCGCCGAGCTCGGACGCCATCTCGGCCGAGGTGGCATAGCTCATCCCGGTCAGGAGCGCGGTGACCGCGCTGGCGATCGCCCTTCCAGCTTCGCTGCCATAGGCGATGCCGCTCGCCATCAGGAGGCCGCCCAGATTGGCGTAGCCGAGGCCAAGCGTGCGGTAGGCAAAGCTCAGGCGCGCGATCTCCTTCGCCGGGAACTGCGCCATCATCACCGAGATTTCGAGGACCAGCGTCCACAGCCGCACTGCGTGCTCGAAATCGGCGACCGCGAAGCTGCCGTCCTCGCGGCGGAAGGTCAGCAGGTTCAGCGAGGCCAGATTGCACGCCGTGTCGTCGAGAAACATGTATTCCGAGCACGGGTTCGAGGCGTTGATCCGGCCGCTTTCCGGGCAGGTGTGCCAGTCGTTGATCGTCGTGTCGAACTGGAGCCCGGGATCAGCCGAGGCCCACGCGGCATGCGCGATCTTGTCCCACAGCTCGGCCGCCGGCAGGGTCTTCGACACCTTGCCGTCGGTGCGCCGGATCAGCTGCCATTCGGCGCCCGACTCGACGCGGCCGAGGAAATCGTTGGTGACGCGCACCGTGTTGTTCGAGTTCTGCCCGGCGACGGTCAGATAGGCCTCGGAATCCCAATCGGTGTCGTAGGTGCGGAAATCGATCTGGGAATAACCCTGGCGGGCGAACTGGATGACGCGCTGGACGTAGTTTTCCGGCAGCATCGCCCGCCGGGCCGCGCGAATCTCGCGCTTCAACGCCGGGTTCTGCGCCGGGTCGAACGGGTCCCCGTCACCTTCCACATCCTCGCGGCAGGCCGCCATGATCAGGTTGAGGTGGCGCGCCGCCAGCTTCGACCCGGCGACGAGAGCGGCGACCTTCTGCTCCTCGACGACCTTCCAGTCGATGTAGGTCTCGATATCGGGATGATCGGCGTCGACGATCACCATCTTGGCGGCACGCCGGGTCGTCCCGCCCGATTTGATCGCACCGGCGGCGCGGTCGCCGATCTTCAGAAAGCTCATCAGGCCGGAGGAGCGCCCGCCGCCCGACAGCTTTTCGCCGTCGCCCCGCAGCTTCGAGAAATTGGATCCCGTCCCCGAGCCGTATTTGAAGAGGCGCGCTTCGCGCACCCACAAATCCATGATCCCGCCTTCGTTGACGAGATCGTCGGCGACCGACTGGATGAAGCAGGCGTGCGGCTGCGGGTGCTCGTAGGCGCTCTCCGACGCGCGCACCTTGCCGGTGCGGTAATCGACGTAATAGTGCCCCTGCGCCGGCCCGTCGATGCCATAGGCCCAGTGGAGCCCGGTGTTGAACCATTGCGGGCTGTTGGGGGCGCCCATCTGGCGCGCCAGCATGACGCGCAGCTCGTCATAGAACGCGCGCGCGTCCTCCTCGCCATCGAAATAGCCGCCCTTCCAGCCCCAATAGGTCCAGGTCCCGGCGAGCCGGTCGAAGCACTGCTTGGCGCTGGTTTCGCCGCCGCTGCGCTCGGCCTTGGGGAGCGCGGCCAGCTCGGCGGCATCGCCGGTGCGGCGCCACAGCCACGCGGGAACCCCCTCCTCTTCGACCGGCGCGAGACGCGCGGGCACGCCGGCCTTGCGCAGGTATTTCTGGGCGAGGATGTCGCAGGCGACCTGGCTCCACTCGGCCGGCACCTCGATTCCCTCGGCGGCGAACACGACCGAGCCGTCGGGATTGCGGATTTCGCTGCTCGCGCTGCGGAAGGCGACAGTCTCGTACGGGTCCTGGCCGGCCGTGGTAAAACGACGCGCGATATGCATATCAACTCCCCCCAATACCTCAGGCTGACCCTGGCCGGCGCAAACGTTTGCGCTACCACTAAATCTGGTGGGTCGCCCACTTCTGCGACATAATTATGGGAGCCGAGTTAGGAAGCAAACCCTATTTGGTGCCTCAGGGGCGAATGGCCGCTAAATGTAGCTGGGAGTGGCGCGGCGGTGACACCTCACCGCGATCGAGGCCTTTACCGCGGGTCACCCGCAATGCGATAAGTCCGCCGCCGCGCGCGAGGGAGACGGAATGGGTGCGACGTTCGGAACGCTGATGTTGACCTGGCTGCGCGGCGAGCTCGTTGGCGCCGACTCCTATGGCAACCGCTATTACCGGCTGCGCGGCGACAAGTGGGCGCGGCTGGGCGGCGGGCGCGGCGGGCGTCAGCGGCGCTGGGTCATCTATAACGGTGTGCCGGACGGATCGAAGGTGCCGGCGGAATGGCATGGCTGGCTGCATCACATGGTCGACGAATTGCCCCAGCCGCGCCAGCGCCACCCCTGGGAAAAGGACCACCAGGCGAATATGACCGGGACCAAAGAGGCCTACCATCCCAGGGGCTCGGTGGTGCGCGGCGGCCACCGGGTTCGCGCAACCGGCGATTACGAGCCGTGGTCGCCGGAATAGCGCGCGCTGTGGGCCGAATCAGCCGGGGACGCCGCCGATGAGGGGCAATGTCATCGAGACCGTGATGGGGGCGGTGGTCATCCTCGTCGCCGGGCTGTTCCTCGTATTCGCCTACAAGACGAGCCAGCTGCGCGCGGTGTCGGGATATGAGCTCAGCGCCGACTTCTCGCGGGTCGACGGGATCCGCCAGGGCAGCGATGTGCGCATCGGCGGGATCAAGATCGGCTCGGTCACCGGCGAGGACCTCGACCCAAAGACCTTCCTCGCGCTGGTGCGGATGAGCATCGACCCGAAGGTCCAGCTGCCCGACGACACCGTGGCCGAGATCATCTCGGCGGGGCTGCTCGGCGACAAATACCTGTCGCTCGTCCCCGGCGGATCGGACAATGTGATCCCGCCGGGCGGCAAGATCAAATACACCCAATCCTCGGTCAGCCTCGAAAACCTGGTCGGTCAGATGATCTTTTCCGCGCCCGGCGCAAAGAAGCCGGGCGAAGGCGAAACGCCACAGCCTGCGCCACCACCAGGCGGCGCCGTGGCACCCCCCGCAAAATGACGAGCGAGCTCCGGTTCCGCGGGGTGATCTCGGCAATGACGCGGGTAGCAGGCCCGACGCCGTGCGTCCTTCGAGACGCGCCGCAGCTTCGCCGCGACGTTCCTCAGGATGAGGATAAGCTGTTAATGATATTAAGAAATATCCTCATCCTGAGGAGCGCCCGGAGGGCGTGTCTCGAAGGACGCACGGGCCGCATTGCAGCTCGTCGCGACCCTGGAAGGGCACCGCACCTTGCCGGTCGGTTGCCACCGCGGAAACGTCACACATCTTTAGGCGTGTAGGGAACCTGGGACGATACCATGGCCGACACGGCATCGGGCGATTTCCCGGTCTGGCGCACGCCGGAAGGCGAACCGGTTTCGTGCGTCGAGAAGATCAAGGTGCTCAACGAGAACCTCGCCGAACTGCGGGCGCTGGCGCAGGACGCGCTCGAAGACGGCGTGCTGATGGGCTGCGACGAGAGCCAGGTGCGCGAGGTCCTCAGCGCGATCGTTGCCGGTCTCGTAAACCCTTACCGAAAATGAGGCTTGCGTTGGCGGCGGCCGCGCTGGCGTCCGTCGCAGGGGTGGCCGGGGCGAGCGGCGCCGCCGAGATGACCGCCGAGCCGATCGCGGTCATGCAGGGGCTCGACAAGATCACCGCGCGGATTTCCACCTTCGACACGCCGGTCGCAAAGCCGGTGAATTTCGGGACCCTGTCGATCGTGGTGCGCGACTGCGAGAAGAGCGCGCCGGAGGAGCGGCCGGAAAACGCCGCCTTTATCGAGATCACCGAAAACCGCCCGGGCGAGGAAACGCGCCGCCTGTTCAGCGGCTGGATGTTCTCGTCGAGCCCGGCGCTGTCGGCCCTCGAGCACCCGGTCTACGACGTCAACCTGCTCGAATGCAAAGGCGCGGCCGCGCCGCCGCCGCCGCCGGCTCCGCCGGTGTCGCCCTCCGGCAAATCGCCCGGCAGGTCGCGGGGAAAGACCGCCCGATAGCGCAACGCCTCGGCGAGCATCCGGTGATAGCGCGCGCGGGTCACCTCGACCCCGCCGAATTGCGCCAGATGCGGCGTCAGGAACTGGGTGTCGAGCAGCCGGTAGCCGCCGAGCCGCAGCCGGGTCACGAGATGAACGAGGGCGACCTTGCTGGCATCGGTCATCCGGCTGAACATGCTTTCGCCAAAAAACGCGGCGCCGAGCGAGACGCCGTAGAGCCCGCCGACGAGCTCCTCATCGTGCCAGCATTCGACGCTATGCGCGGCGCCGCGCGCGAAGAGGGCGCTGTAGAGCTGGACGATCTCGTCGTTGATCCAGGTCGTCGGACGGGTGTCGCTGGCCTCGGCGCAGCCGCGCATGACCGCCTCGAATGCTGTGTCGCAGCGCACCCGGAGGCGGTCCCCGCGCAGCACCCGCTGCAAGCGGCGCGGGACGTGAAAGGCGTCGAGTGGAATTATGCCGCGCCGGGTCGGATCGACCCAGAACAGCTCCGGGTCGCCCGCTGATTCCGCCATCGGGAAGATGCCGGCGGCATAGGCCTCGATCAGGATGTCGGGGGTGAGCTGGAATGCCACGTCCACTCGCCTTAGCCGGGTTGCCCGAGGAAGCGCTCGAGCCAGTGGATATCATAGGCGCCGGCGCGGAATTGGGGATCGTCGACGAGGCGCTGATGCAGGGGGATCGTCGTTTCGATCCCGCCGATCACGTATTCGGCGAGCGCCCGGCGCAGCCGCATCACGCATTCCTCGCGAGTGGCGGCATGGACGACGAGTTTGGCAACGAGGCTGTCGTAGAACGGCGGCACCTCGTAACCCTGGTAGAGCGCGCTGTCGACGCGCACGCCCAGCCCGCCCGGCGCGTGGTACTCGCTGATCCGCCCCGGCGAAGGCCGGAAATCCAAGGGGCTCTCGGCGTTGATCCGGCACTCGATGGCATGGCCGCGCAGCGTTATGTCGCTCTGCCGGTAGCCGAGCGGCGCGCCGGCGGCGATGCGCAGCTGCTCGGCGACGATGTCGACGCCGCTGACCATTTCGCTGATCGGATGCTCGACCTGGAGGCGCGTGTTCATCTCGATGAAATAGAACGCGCCGTCCTCATAGAGAAATTCCATCGTGCCGGCGCTTTTGTAGCCAAGCTCTGTGAGCGCCGCGACGGCAAGCCCGGTCACTTTTTCGCGCGCGGCCGGGGCGAGCGCGGGTGAGGGGGTTTCCTCGAGCAGCTTCTGGTGCGAGCGCTGCACCGAGCAGTCGCGGTGCCCTAGATGAATGACGCCACCCTGGCCGTCGCCGATCAGCTGCACCTCGATATGCCGGGGCCGGTCGAGAAAGCGCTCGAGATAGACCGCATCGTCGGCAAACCCGGCGCGCGCCTCGGCTTGCGCCAAGGGCAGCATCCGGGC
>DATCQF010000091.1:0-5819 GCA_036569735.1 Allostellaceae bacterium
CTGCTGCACCCACCAATCATCGCCGGCCTCGAAAAATGGATGCGCCTGAGCGCGCCCGGCTGTCTCGCCACGCCAACACCGCCAAGGCGACACTGTAGCGCTGGCCCACCCTCGCCCGCTTCCTCGACGACGGCCGGCCCCGCCTGTTTACACGTAATAAGTGTTTACGATCCGTAAAAAACTCGTATAAATAGTATCTATGAGGCCTGCAGTTATCCCGGAGCGCCGGGTGATCCCTGCAGCACGCACGCGTACCACTAATTCCGGCATCGTCAAATTCCGGCATCGTCAAAATCGCGAGAAAGCACGGGCTCACACACGTAATAGCTGTGTCGGGTCGGTTGATCAGAGTTCGCGTGATCCGGGGCATCGTTACCGCTGCGGCGACGCCGCAATCCTGCTCGGGGATCGGCGACTTGCACAACAAATTGTGTGGGTGAATTGCCCGCAATGGAGATTGGCTGGGCTTTACGGCTCCGAACAGCCGATCGTTCAGCGCCATGTAAACCTGGTTCGGGCACCGGCTGGTCCGGATACCGGCCGGGGCGCATCACGGGAATTGGTCCTGGCGTCACTCCTGTCCGGACAGGAGCCACGGGCAGCCAGACTTGAGGAACTCCGAGCGAGGTTCAAACCGCTCGCGACCCGATCTGCACGGATTTGCCGGAAGGCCATTCCCGGAAGGGGGCCAAGTTGACCGATACGCAAGGGACGGTCCTGGTGATCGATGACGACCAGGACATGCGCTGGGCCATTCGGACCATCCTGGCCGAAACCGGACTCGAGGTCGCCGAGGCGAGCGCCGGAGAGGGCGGGCTCGAGCTCGCCGCGCGGTGCGCCCCGGACGCCGTACTCCTCGACATCCAGATGCCCGGTATCGACGGCGAAGAGGTGCTGCGTCGCCTCCGGCACCAGCAAAAGGACCTGCCGGTCATCATGGTGACCGCCTACGGGACGATCCCCGGAGCGGTCGAAGCAATCAGGTCGGGCGCCTTCGAATACATCACCAAGCCGTTTCGCAACGAGCGGCTGCTCGACGTTGTCCGCCGCGCCGTGTCGCGCCACCAGGCCGGCGCCACTGCCGCGACGGCGCAGGTGCGAGGCGCGATCACCTCGGTGATGGGCCACGGCTCGGCGGTTCAATTGCTGGTCGATCAGATCGAAACGGTCATCGCCACCGACTATTCGGTGCTGATCCGCGGCGAGACCGGAGCCGGCAAGGAGGTGGTCGCACGCTGCCTTCACGAAAAGGGCCCGCGGGCGGATCACCCGCTGGTCATCGTCGATTGCGGCAGCGTCGTCGATACCCTGATCGACAGCGAGTTTTTCGGCCACGAAAAGGGCGCCTATACCGGTGCCGCCAACCGCCGTCTCGGATGGTTCGAGACCGCGGCGAAGGGCGGCACCTTGTTTCTCGACGAGATTGGCAATCTGTCGGCGATGGGACAAAAGGCGCTGCTGCGGGCGCTTGAGGAGCGTGTCATTCATCGGGTCGGCAGCACCACGCCGATCAGCATCGACGTGCGCGTCATTGCCGCGACCAACGAGGCGCTGGAGGAACGCATCGACCGCGCCGGCTTCCGCGAAGACCTGTTCTTCCGGCTCGCCGAGTATGTGATCGTGCTGCCGCCGCTGCGGGCGCGCCGCGAGGATATCGGTTTCCTGGCGGGGCGCTTTCTCGACCAGGCACGCGACTCCGTGGCGCGCCCCAGGATCGAAATCGCACCGGCCGCGCTCGAGCTGTTGCGCAGTCACGACTGGCCCGGCAATGCGCGCGAACTGCGCAGCGTTCTGCGTCATGCCGCGCTGGTCGCCACCGAAATCGTCACCGTCGCCCAGATTGCCGGCTGTCTGACCGGGCACCGGCTGCGCGCCTCGCCGCCGGCCCGGTCGGAGCCCGGCAGCATGGCCCTGCGCGGGCGGGTCCAGGACAAGGTCCGCGAGGTCGAGCGCGATGCGATCATCGAGGCGCTCGAACGGGCCGGCGGCAACAAGGCGGAAGCCGCCCGTCAACTGGGCATCGACTACAAGACCTATCGGATGAAGCTGAAGATCGTGGTGGAGCGCGGGAAGGAGGAAGCCCATGGCCACTCCTGACCGGGTCGCCCCGGTTGAGTTTCACGGCGAAGCCTCGTGCTGTACCGCGCCTGGCGAGGTCGCCTGCGGCACGATGGCGGTCTATCTGTACGCCCTGATCGACGGCGCGGCCCTCATCGAGCCGGGCATCGAGCCGGGCATCGAGCCGGGCATCGACGCCGCCGGCGAGAGCGGCGCGTTGCTCCAGCCGATTCTCCACCGTGCGGGTTCGATCGCGGCGCTGATCGGCATGGTGCCGCTTTCCGAGTATTGCGGCGCCGAGGCAGCGCATCATCTGAGCGACCTCGCCTGGCTCGCACCGCGCACGATGCAGCATGCCGCGGTGTTGCGTCAGGCGATGCAGGTATCGCCCACCTACCCGGCGCCCTTTGCCACCCTCTTTGCCAGCCGCGACAGCCTGAGCGCGTTCATGCTGGCGCATGCGCACACGCTCGGTGAATTTTTCCGCACCGTCGCCGGCATGGCGGAGTGGGAGCTGAAGGCGAGCGCCTGCCTCGACAACCGCGCCGCGCTCGAGACGCTGGCCCGCGACGCCTGGCCGGACTGGGCGCAGCTGACCCCGGGCATTCGCTATCTGCGGCTCTGCCGGGACCGGCCGGGTCTGGTGGCCGCCAGTCGCGCCTTGGCGCAGAACAGCGCCGCCCAACTCGCCGCGCGACTGCAGCCCCCGGCTACCGCCTCGCGCCGCCTGATTCTTCAGCCCACGCCCGAGAGCGACAGCGGCGAGGTGATCGGCCGTTTTGCCCTGCTCGTGCCGCTCGGCGGCGCCAGCGCTCTTGCGCAGCGTGTGCAGGAACTCGCCGATGAAGTCGCCGGCGAGGGGATCGCCCTCACTTTGAGGGGCCCCTGGCCGCCATTCAGCTTTCGTCCGGATCTGCCGCGCCCACCGCTGCCGGCCGAGGCCTGAGCCGTCCGGTGTCGCCCTCCGCCCTCGACCACGAAAGCTTTTTCCATGCGGCGATGGCGACGATCCCGTCGTCGATCCTGATCTTTGACGAGCGCCTCGCGGTGCTGATGGTCAACCGCAACTTCCTCGATAAATCGCGCGGCACCCTTGAGGCAACGCTCGGCCGGCGGCTGCACGAGATCTTTCCGCCCGGTTTCGAGGGCACCGCGCTCGACCGGCAGATCCGCGAGGTCATCGTCAGCGGCGCCACGCTGCACCGGCAGCGGATGACCTACCGTGCCCCGGGGGTGTCGCTGCGGATTTATTCGTACAGCATCTGCCCGCTGCAGCTCGACGGCGGCGCCCGCGGGGCGATCCTGGTGATGGACGATGTGACCGACCATCTGCGCCTCGGCGAGGAGGTCCGGCGCATGCAGGTGCATCTCGCCAGTGTCGTCGAGAGCGCCCGGGACCTGATCATTTCGACCGATCCCTCCGGCGCCATCATGACCTGGAACAGCGCCGCCGAATTGGCGACAGGCCACGGCCAGGACGAGATGCGCGGTCAGCTGCTCGCCGAGCAGATCGACGCGCCGCAGAACCTCGAGGTCGCCGAGTGCTTTCGCCAGATCGCGCGGATCGGCGATCTTCGTGCGGTTGAATGGCCGATGCGCTGCGGCGACGGTCGGACGATCCCGGTGTCGTGGCATCTGTCGCGAATGACCGGTACCGGCGGCGAGGTAACCGGCGTCGTCGTGGTGGGACGCAATCTGGTCGAGCAGCGCGCCATGGAGGCGCAGATGCGCCAGGCCGAAAAGCTCGCCGCGCTCGGCATGGCGATCGGCGGCATTGCGCATGAGATCCGCAACCCCCTCGGGGTCAGTTCGGCCGCCGCCCAGTTGATGAGGAGCTGCGTCGGTTCCCCGGAGCGCATCGAGGAGTGCATCGGCAAGGTCATCGGCGGCATCGACCGCGCCTCGCTAGTCGTTGAAAGCCTGTTGCGGTTTGCCGGCTTGATCGTCGCCGGGCTCGCCGCGGTTCTTTTTGTCAGCGAACTGGCCTCCATCGTTGTGCCGCGGCGGTCGCAGCCGTTCTGGCATTTCAACATCCTCTTGAGCCAATACATCATCCTGTGCGCCGTGGCGATCGTAGTCTCCCTCGGTATATCATGGTCGCACCTGATCGAGCAGCTGACCGGCCAGTTGCAGAAACGCTATGTACAACGCTGATTTACATCAAGATCATGCTCGGGGTCACCGCCCGGTGTCCGAGACACCGGGGACCGGCCCGGCACTCGTCGCGGTCGGGATCGGCGGCCGCATCGAGCTGGTGGACGAGCAGATCAGGCTGCTCAAGGGCGGCGTCTTCGGGCACGCGGTGGAGTTGTTGTGGCTGGGTTACGGCGTCACGCTAAAGAGCATACCGATCCGCGAGATTGCCGCGGTCGAGATCGTCCAGCCGCTGTTGCTGCCCGATTTCATTCGCTTCTCCTATCCCGGCAGCCCGCCGCAAACCCACAACTACATCGATGATGCGCTGGCGGAAAACGCCCTGATCATGAGCTGGTTCGACAATCGCGCGTTCTACGAGATAAAAGCGTGGATCGATCGCTGGCCGCACTTGCCGCCGCTGCCGCCGGTTTCCGGCATTCGCGGTTCCGACCGGTGAGGCGCCGGGTGGATTTTCTGCCAGCCTGGTCGGGCCGGGCCGTGCAACACCCTGATTTCGGCGGCGATTCAAGTCGAGACGGCCACCGCAAATTCAACTACGCTGCACCGATGTCCGGCACAATCGAGCTTCGGTTGCAGCGTCGCGGCACGCGACTTCGGCAATACGCCGGGCGTCGCCGGGCGCTCGCACTGTGCGCGGCGCTCGCGCTTGCGCTGCCGTCGATCGCTGCCTCCGCCGCGGCGCAGGCGTTGTACACCAATGCCGGTGATACCGACGCCGGGCCGGGCCTCGCCAGCCGGCTTGGCGATATCGCGGCGAGCGTCTACGACAAAGCGCAGAAGGACGTGATCGCCCCGTCGCGGCAGGCCGCGGAGCAGGTTCTCGCCGACCCGCGGACCCAAACGATATACCGGCATCTGAGCGACGCCGCGCAGGACGTCGTCGCGCTCGCCGACCCCGATGTTGTCCGGCCGGTGTGGCGGCGATCGTATGAGGCGGTCAGCGCGGCCGCGCGCGATTGCGCGGAAAGGCTGCGGCTGTGGGTTCTCGATCCCCGTGCTGCCGGGCTGAAGCGCCTCACCGAAGGCGAAATGGCGCCCCCGCCCGCCCCCGATGCCGCCGCGCCCCGTCTCGCCGTCGACGTCACGGCCGATCCGTTCCGGCAGGTATCGACAATCCCCGGCCTGCCCGACAGCGACATTTTGCGCAATCTGGACGGCAGCGACCCGCTCGAGCCTTTCAATCGGCTGATGTTCCGGCTGAATAGAGGCTTGCAGGCCAAGGTGCTCGATCCGGTAAGCAACCTCTATCTCCAGCAGACATCGCCGGAGGTGCAACTTGGCGTCGGCAATTTCTTCCGCAACCTGCGCGAGCCGGCGACTTTTGTCAGTAGCGCCCTCGAGGGTCAGTTGAACGATGCCGGGACCGCGGCCGCGCGCTTCGGCATCAACACGACGCTCGGGATTGCCGGCTTCCGCGACCCCGCAACCGACCTCGGCTTTACCGTCAGACCGCGCAATTTCGAGGAGACCCTGTGCTCCTACGGGGTGCCGTCGGGTCCTTATATGGTGCTGCCGATCCTGGGGCCGGCAACGTTGCGCGACGCCGCCGGCCGGCTCGCCACCGTTGTCATGTATTTCGAAGTGATGGGTGCGCCGGTATATGT
>DATCQF010000092.1:0-3403 GCA_036569735.1 Allostellaceae bacterium
CAGCACCGTCACGATCAATGGCCGGGTTCCCCAAAGCGTAGCGGTGAAAGCCGGCGAACGGCTGCGGCTGCGCATCGTCAATGCGATGCTCGCCCGGATCGTCCGGCTTGGTTTTGCGGGACACCGGCCCACCGTTGTCGCCTATGACGGCCAGCCCTGCGAGCCGCACACGCCCGAAGACGGTCGGCTGGTGCTCGGGCCGGCGATGCGTGCCGATGTGATCCTCGACATGGACGGTAAGCCGGGGAGCAGTTACACGGTCACCGACGATTTCTACCAGGGTATCGCGTACAAGCTGGTCGATCTCGCCTACGGCCCGGAAAAGCCCGCCGGAAAGCGCCGTCAGGACCCGCCGCGGCTGCCCGCCAATCCGCTGCCCGAGCCCGACCTCGGCACCGCCGAGCGCCATCAGATCGCGCTCCAGGGCGGCATGATGAGCGGCATGGGCATGGGCATGATGGGTCGGGGCGGCGCGACCTGGGCGATGAACGGCGTGTCGATGACCGGGGACGGCCAGAAGGAAATGCCTCCGCTCTTCACGCTCAAACGCGGCCAGACCTGCTTACTGGCGCTGCGCAACGAGACCGCGTGGTGGCACCCGATGCATCTGCACGGCCACAGCTTTCGCGTCGTCAGCCGCAACGGCAAACCGAACGCGCGGCGGGAGTGGCGCGATACGGTGCTGGTGCCGCCGCGCGAGAACGCCGAGATCGCTTTTGTCGCCGACAATCCCGGCGACTGGATGTTCCACTGCCATGTCACCGACCACCAGGAGGCCGGCATGATGACCGTCCTGCGGGTCGCCTGACCGGGGAGGACGCACGGATGATGACGAGGCGCGCGCTGCTTTTTTCCGCATCGACCCTGGCGATGATGGGGCCGCTCAAAGCCGCGCCTGTCGCGGTGACGCTGTACAAGAACCCCGAATGCGGATGCTGCGAGGGTTACGCCAATTACCTGCGGCAGCACGGCTTCGCGGTCACATCAACGCCGACCAACGAACTTGCCGAGATCAGCCGCAAGGCAGGCGTTCCCACCGAGCTCCAGGGTTGCCATACCTCCTTTATCGGCGGCTACGTCGTGGACGGGCACGTGCCGGTCGAAGCGATCGCCAAGCTCTTGGCTGAACATCCGGCGATCAAAGGCATCACGCTGCCGGGCATGCCGGAAGGGTCGCCCGGCATGTTTGGCGAAAAAGCCGGGCCGTTGACGATCTATGCGATCGGCGAGGACGGTAAATCGGCCGTCTTCATGGTGCTTTAGCGGCGGACGCGCGCCGCGTGCGGGGTTCGGGCAACCCGGCGCGCGCGGTGCGCTGTGCGGCGGCGAGTTCCTGCCCTCTCAGCTCCCGTTCGGCCGCCCCGGGTGCGGCGCCGACCTCGGCGATCTGGGTATCTATCGCCGCAACCGAGCGCGCCAGCTTGCCGTGGCGTTCGGTCAACTCCCCGGCCAACTCCCTGGCCGGCTGTCCGGCCGGCTGTCCGCCCGGCTCTCCGGCGAAATCCGGCCGGCCGGCAACCGCCAGCTCAATCCCGGCCCGTAGCCGTCGTTCGTCCGCGCCCAATCGTTGCGCCAGCGATTCGAGCCCGGCGAGATAGCGCCGCCATTGCCGGCATTGCCGGCGACCCAGACACAGACGGTTCTCAAGAACACTCATTCCGGCAGCTTCGGCTGCACACGCTGCGCCAATGCTCGCCGGGGATCCCCGGCGGAAGCCGGCGGATCCTCCGGCTATCGCAATGACGCTAAGATCCGGCTAAGCTATGGGCGTGAGCCGGGTGTGCCGAACGTTCGCTGGGAGCGATAAAGCCTTTGTTAACCGCTTCCGCTAATACTCGTTAACAACGACGGCCCGGCGGTGCCGGCCGAGCCCCTCGGGGAGATTTGGTGATGCGTGTTCTGTTGGTTGAGGACGATGCGGCAACCTCGGCAAGCATCGCGCTGATGCTGAAGAAGGAAAGCTTCATCTGCGATACCACCGATCTTGGCGAGGATGGGCTGGAGATCGGCAAACTATACGATTACGACATTATCATTCTCGATCTGATGCTGCCGGATATCGACGGTTACGAGGTGCTGCGCCGGCTGCGCGCGGCCCGGGTGCGCACTCCGATCCTCATCCTGTCGGGTCTGGGCGATCTCGATCACAAGATCAAGGGCCTGGGCTTTGGCGCCGACGACTTCCTGACGAAGCCATTCGACCGGCGCGAGCTGATCGCGCGGATCCAGGCGATCGTTCGCCGCTCGAAAGGTCACTCCGAATCGACGATCCGCACCGGCAAGCTGGTGGTCAATCTCGACAACCACGTGGTCTCGGTCGACGACCACCCGCTGCACCTGACCGCCAAGGAATACGGCATCATCGAATTGTTGAGCTTGCGCAAGGGGACGACGCTGACCAAGGAGATGTTCCTCAATCATCTGTACGGCGGGATGGACGAGCCGGAACTCAAGATCATCGACGTGTTTGTCTGCAAGCTGCGCAAGAAGCTCTCGACCGCGACCGGCGGCGAACACTACATCGAGACGGTGTGGGGCCGCGGCTATGTGCTGCGCGATCCGGTCGAAGCGACGCCCGAGCTGAGCCGGGTCTGACGCTGTTCCTGACGCCGGGCCTGACGAACGCTAGACGGCCTCGGTGACGAGGCGAAACCCGCCGGGCTGATCGGCGACGACGAGGCGCCAGCCGAGAGCCTCGGCGAGCAATCCCGCGAAATACCCGCCAACCGTGCGCGAGGTCAGCTCCGCGCTCGGTATAGCCAGCGACAGCGCCGCGCGGACCTCCGGCAACGGCCCGGGACCCGCACCGGTTGCCTCGACCTCCGGCCCGATCGCACCGGCGTCGACAACGAGCCGCCCGCCGCGCGGCAGCCCCTCGCCGGCAATCGCCAACATCGCGCAGACCAGCTTCTGCCGATCGATCGGCAGCGCACGCGCCTCGGCGCGGTAGTCGCATTCGATAGCGGTATCCTCGAACAATTCAGCCGCCAGCAGATGAGGCGCCGGGCCGGTCAGCCCACTCCCGCTGAACCCGTAAGCGAACCGATAGAATTGCAGGAACCGGCTGGCCTTGTGCGCGCTCTCTCCAACCAGCGCGACGGCATCCTTAACAAAATCGGGGTCTTCGTCGGCGAGGAGCTCGACACCGTTGCCGATCGCCGAAATCGGACCGATCAGATCATGGCACAGTCGCGCGGCGAGCAATTCGACAACCCGCAGATCTATGGGGCGCGTCGTGCCGGGGGGGCGCGTCATGGGCGTCATGCTGGCATGAACGCAAAGCGGCGGCAATCGGCCCGATCCAGCACAGGTTCAGCGCAAATTCAACCCGCGGCGCGGCTCGCGAGCGCCGCGGCGCGGTCGAGATCTTCCGGCCGGTTGGCGTTGAAGAACGGGTCCACTC
>DATCQF010000093.1:0-6776 GCA_036569735.1 Allostellaceae bacterium
CATCGACGATGCCGACCAAGAGGGCGGCGACAAAGGCGCCGCGGATCGAGCCGATGCCGCCGATCACGATGACCACGAAGGCCGAAATGAGGACGCTCTCGCCCATCCCGGATTCGACCGTGAAAATGGGGCCGGCCATCACCCCGGCGAGCGCGGCGAGCGCGGCCCCGAGCGCAAACACACTGGTGTAGAGAACTCTCACATTGACCCCGAGCGCGCCGAGCATGACCCGGTTGCTGGCCCCGGCGCGGATCAGCATGCCGAGGCGGGTGCGCGCTATGAGCCCGTAGAGCAGGAGGGCGACGGCGAGGCCGACCGCGATGATCGCGAGGCGATAGGTCGGATAGGGGCTGCCCGGTAGGATCTCGACCCGTCCGTTGAGGAAATCCGGGACCCGCATGTAGAGCGCCGTCGAGCCGAACAGGATCCGCACCGTCTCGTTGAAAAAGAGGATGAGCCCGAACGTCGCCAGGACCTGGTCGAGATGGTCGCGGGTGTAGAGCGTCCGGAAGACCAGGCTCTCGATCGCGACGCCGACGATTATTGCCGCGGCGAGCGCGGCGGCGAGCCCGACGAGGAACGATCCGGTTGCGGCGAAGATTGCGGCGGCGACATAGGCGCCGACCATGTAGAGCGAGCCGTGCGCCAGGTTGATCAGGTTCATGATGCCGAAAATGAGGGTCAGCCCGGCCGCCATCAGAAACAGCATGACCCCGAACTGGACCCCGTTCAGCACCTGCTCGACGATCTGGATCATCGGGAAAGAGGCCCCTCACCCACCCGTCGCTGTCGCTGCAGGTCCCCCCTCTCCCGCATTGCGGGAGAGGAAATTACATGCGGCGGCGCCTAGCGTCCCTCTCCTGCACCGCGGGAGAGGGTGGCGAGCGAAGCGAGACGGGTGAGGGTGCCTCGGCGGCACAGAGGTTCCAACCGATCGTGATGTCGTCTTTCGCCTACTTCATTTTGCACTCGGCGGCGTAGGAATCGGCGTGGTCGGCGAACACCACCTTCTGGATCTTGCGCACGTAGGTGCCGTCGGTGTCCTTGGCGATGCGCAGAAGGTAGAAATTCTCGATCGGAAAGTGGTTGGCGTTGTACTTGAAGGGGCCGCGCACCGAGGGGAAGTCGGCCTTGGCCAATGCGGCGATCATGCCCTTTTTGTCGGCGAGATCGCCTTTGACCGCGGTGACGGCGCGGTCGATCATGGCGATCGCGTCGAAGCTTTGCGCCCCGTAGAACGACGGGTAGTAATTGTATTTCTGGCGGAACGCGGCGACGAATTCCTTGTTGCGCGGGTTGTCGAGGTCGGGCGACCAGAAGGACACCTCGTAATTGCCGTCGGCGGCATCGGCGATCGCCGGCAGGGTGGTTTCGTCGACGGTGAAGGCCGAATAGAGCGGGGTCTTCTCGCGCAACCCGGATTGCGCGTATTGCTTGACGAACTGGATGCCCATGCCGCCCGGCAGAAAGACGAACACCGCCTTGGGGTTGGCGTCGCGCAGCTGGCTGAGCTCGACCTGGTAATCGGACTGGCCGAGCTTGGTGTAGACCTCGCCCGCCACCTTGCCTTTGAAATAGCGCTTGAAGCCCGCCATCATATCCTTGCCGGCGGGGTAATCGGGCGCGATCAGATAGACGTCGTCCATCTTCTGGTCGGCCATGTACTTGCCCATGGCTTCGGGGGTCTGGTCGTTCTGCCACGAGGCGGAGAAGAAATTGGGCGCGCATTGTTCGCCGGCGATCTGATGGGGCCCGGCATTGGCGGAAATCAGGATGGTGCCCGATTGGATGACCGGCTGATAGACCGCGAGCAGCACATTGGACCAGATGAACCCGGTCAGGAAATCGACCTTGTCGCGCTTCAGCATCTCGTCGGCGACCTGGCGCCCGACATCCGGCTTGAACTGGTCGTCGCCATAGACGATCTGCGCGGCCAGCCCGCCGATCTTGCCGCCCAACATCGCGAGGGCGAGGTCGCTGGCATCCTTCATGTGCTTGCCGATGATGCCGGCCGGGCCGCTCAGGGTCGTGACAAAACCGATCTTGACGTTGTCCTCGGCCTGCGCCGGCAGCGCGAGAAAGATCGCGGCAGCGGCGGCGGCGGCGGCAAGGTGCTTTTTCATCGTTCCCCCCTCGACCGGCAAGTGTTGGCCTCAACCGTAATCGAGCCAAGCCTATAGCATCATGGGGCTACCGGCGCTCGCGCCACAAGGGAGACATGTCTGGTTCGACTGCGTGTGCGTAGGAACGTTGTTCGCCATCAGCTATAGACGGCTTGACCCGGCCACCCACGTCTTTTTCTTCGACATTCGCTCTCTAACAAAGACGTGGACCCCCGGGTCAATCCCGGGGGAGGGGAACATTTTCAACGCTCGGATATGATCGGATACCGCTCCAGATTTTGCATTCCCGGCGACAGCCGGGACCCACCGTTCCGCCGATCGAGTTGTTGATGAGTGGGTCCCGGCTTTCCCCGGGAATGCGATTTCAAATTGTTTGCGCTATCGCTCAGAGCATCCTGACTGGGGTACTATTCGGCGGCGAGGACCTGCGGCGCCGGCGCGGAGCGGAACCGCGCGAGGAGATTGGCCCCCTTTGCCCGGGCGCGCTCCAAATTGGCCTCCTTGATGTGGCCAAACCCGCGAACCTCCAGCGGCAGGGCCGCGAGTTCGACGGCGGCCGCGTGGTTTTCCGGCGTCAGGGCTTCGCTGATCTCACCGATGAGGGCCCCGTATTCGGTGACGAGGCGGCGCTCGGCGCGGCGCTCGGCGGTGCGCCCGAACAGGTCGAACGGGGTCCCGCGCAAAAAGCGCAGCCTGGCGAGGAGGCGGAAGGCGGTGAGCATCCACGGGCCATAGACGCGCTTTTGCAGGTGCCCGGTGGCGGTGTCGCGCTCGGCCAACAGCGGCGGCGCCAGATGAAAGCGCAGCTCGTACGGCCCCTCGAACTGGTCGGCCACCCGCTTGAGGAAATCACCCTCGGTGTAGAGCCGGGCGACCTCGTATTCATCCTTGTAGGACATCACCTTGAAGAGCGCCCGGGCGACCGTCTCGGTCAGCGCCGTGCTGCCGCCGATTCGCGCGGCTTCGGCCTCGCGCACCTGCCGCACCCGGTCGAAATACCGCCGGGCATAGGCGGCGTTCTGATACGCGGCGAGGAACTCGACACGCCGCCCGACCAGTTCGTCCAGGCTCTCCGATTGCCGGTGGCTCTCGGGTTGCGCATCCCTCGGCACGGCGCGCGCCTCGACCGATGCGCGGTCGAATGCGGCGCGCCGGCCCCACTCAAAGGCGCTCAGGTTGAAATCGACCGCGACGGCGTTGAGTTCGATCGCGCGCAGGATCGCCGCCGCCGATACCGGCACCAGCCCCTCCTGATAGGCGTAGCCGAGCATGAACAGATTGGTGGCGATCGAATCGCCGAGGAGCCCGGTCGCCAGAGCGGTCGCCTCGACAAACTCGGCATTCCCCTGGCCGACCGCGGTGTCGACGGCTCGCTGCAGGTCGTGCGCCGGAAATGGAAGGTCGGAGTTGCGGGTGAAGTCCCCGGTGATCGTCTCGTGGCTGTTGACGATCGCGCGGCTGTACCCGGGCCTGAGGCGCGACAAGGCCTCGACGCTGGCCGACACCACCAGATCGCAGCCGAGGAGGAGGCGCGCGGCTCCGGCGGCGATGCGCACCGCGTGGATCGCCTCGGGCCCTTCGGCGATGCGCACATGGCTCATCACGGCGCCACCCTTCTGCGCCATCCCGAGCTGGTCGAGCACGGTGACGCCCCTGCCCTCGAGATGCGCGGCCATGCCGAGGAGCGCGCCGATCGTCACGACGCCGGTGCCGCCGACCCCGGTGACCAGAATGCCGTAGGGCTCGGCCAGGTCCGGGAGCGCGGGTTCGGGTAGCGGCGGCAGCTCATCGGCGGCCAGATCGGCAGCTTCACGCTTGCGCAAGGTGCCGCCCTCGACGGTGACAAAGCTCGGGCAGAAGCCTTTGAGGCAGGAAAAATCCTTGTTGCAGCTCGACTGGTCGATCGCGCGCTTCCGGCCGAACTCGGTCTCGACCGGCACCACCGACAGGCAGTTCGAGGTCGCCGAGCAATCGCCGCACCCCTCGCACACCAGATCGTTGATGACGACGCGCCGCGGCGGGTCGGGGAAGCGGCCGCGCTTCCTGCGGCGGCGCTTTTCGGCGGCGCAGGTCTGGTCGTAGACGATCGCGCTGACCCCGGCGATCTCGCGCAGCTCGCGCTGCACCGAATCGAGTTCGTCGCGGTGACGCACCGTGGTGCCGCTGGGGAACTCGGTGCCGAGCGGATATTTGTCCGGTTCGTCGGTGACGACGACGATCGGATGCACGCCCTCGGCGGCGAGCTGCCGGGTGACGATCGGCACCGTCAGGCCGCCGTCGAGCGGCTGGCCCCCGGTCATCGCCACCGCGTCGTTGAAGAGGAGCTTGTAGGTCATGTTGACCTTGGCGGCGACCGCCGAGCGGATCGCCATGACCCCCGAATGGGTATAGGTGCCGTCGCCGATATTGGCGAAGACGTGGCTCGTTTCGGTGAACGGCGCCTGGCCGATCCACGGCACCCCCTCGCCGCCCATCTGGGTGAAGGTGGCGGTCTCGCGGTCCATGAATTGCGCCAGGTAGTGGCACCCGATGCCGGCGAGCGCGCGGCTGCCTTCCGGGACCCGGGTCGACGTGTTGTGCGGGCAGCCCGAGCAGAAATAGGGGGTGCGCTGGAACGGCACGACATTGTCCCCCGGCGGGTGCTCGCTGGCATCGAGCCGGGCGAGGCGCTCGGCCAACTCGGGCATCGCGCCAAAGCCGGCGAGGCGCCGGGCGATGACCCGGGCGATCTCGTTCGGTGTCAATTCGCCGTTCGAGGGCAGGATCCATGCCCCGGCCTCGTCGAACTTGCCGATGATCCTTGGCCGCAGGTCGGCCGGCCAGTTGTAGAGCTGGTCCTTGAGCTGAGCCTCGATGATGGACCGCTTCTCCTCGACGACGAGCACTTCCGCGAGCCCCTCGGCGAAATCGCGCACCCCCTCGGGTTCGAGCGGCCAGGGCATCGCCACCTTGTAGAGGCGCAATCCGATTTGGCTGGCCTCGGCGGCGCCGATGCCAAGGTCGTCCAATGCCTGGCGCACGTCGAGATAGGATTTGCCGGTGGTGACGATGCCGAAGCGCGGCTGCGGCGCGTCGAACACGATGCGGTCGAGCCGGTTGGCGCGGGCGAACGCCACCGCAGCGGCGAGCTTGTAGCGGTGCAGCCGCAGCTCCTGCTCCAACGGCGGATCGGGCCACCTGATATTGAGCCCGCCCGGGGGCAGCGCGAAATCATTTGGCAGCGCGATCTCGATGCGGCCGGGATCGACCGCGATCGAAGCCGAGCTGTCCATCGTTTCGGCGACGGTCTTGAAGGCGACCCAGCACCCGGAATAGCGCGACATCGCCCAGCCGTAGAGGCCGAAATCGAGGATCTCCTCGACCCCGGCCGGGTTCAAGACCGGGATCGCGGCGTCGATAAAGGCAAGTTCCGACTGGTGCGCCAAGGTCGAGGATTTGCACATGTGGTCGTCGCCGGCGAGCAGCAGCACTCCGCCGTGGCGCGCCGAGCCCGCCGAATTGCCGTGCTTCAGCGCGTCGCCGCTGCGGTCGACCCCGGGCCCCTTGCCGTACCACATGGCAAAGACGCCGTCGTATTTGGCGCCGGGAAAGAGGCCAATCTGCTGGCTGCCCCACACCGCGGTCGCCGCCATCTCCTCGTTGATCGCCGGTTGAAAGCGGATGTGGTTGCGCTCGATGAAGCGGCGCGCGCGCCACAGCGCCTGGTCGAGCGCGCCCAGGGGCGACCCGCGATACCCGGCGATAAAGCACCCGGTGTTGAGCCCGGCCGCGGCATCGCGCTGGCGCTGCACGATCGGCAGGCGCACCAGCGCCTGTGTTCCCGTCAGATAAACCCGGCCTTTCTCGAGGATGTACTTGTCGTCGAGCGTGACCGCCGCCAACCTGGTATGCCCTTGGGCCATCGCGGGCTCCCGCTACGTTCCGTGCGCCTCCGAGTGAAGGTAGCCTGTGCGGGCCTCGGGCTCAATGCACGGCGGTTATCATGGCCGGTCAGTCCAGGGCTTCGACGGGATCGCCGGCGCGAATCGTCCCCTCCACCAGCACGGCGGCGTAAACACCGGCCATGCCGTCATGTGCCTGCGCGACCCTGCGCAGGATCTCGGGGTTCGGCGTCGCCGTAACCGGATCGAGCGTGATCATTTGGCAGCGCGGGTCGCGTTCGAGAACGGACACCACGACCTTGGACCCGATGCGCACCTTGCGGCCGACCAGCCCATTCTCCGAAAAGCCATTAGGATCTCCAAGGTCGAGATATACATTCGCCCGGAAACGCCGCTTGTCGAGAACGGCTCCAACCTCCTCGCCCAACTGCCGCGCCGTCTGCAGCGAAAAGAGCGAAATCGGCCGGCAATCGGTCATCGATCGCTCGGAGCGCAGCAGGGTCAGGGAGTGGCCGTTTTCCGGCCCCTCGGCCAGCTCGCGCAGCAATCCGGGATCGTCGATCGCCAGCACCTTACCCGACGGCGTCTCGACGTCTATTGCCAGGTCGATCGGATCGGCGCCAACCGGATTGAGGTTAAGGCCAGGAGCTAGCCCGTCTTATTCATGACGGGGTGGATTTGAGGCGGCGGACGTAGCATAAGCGATTGATCGAGCGTAGGATTCGGTTGTTGAGCCAACCCTGTGCCGGGATCGGAGCGCGCCACGTCCGCC
>DATCQF010000094.1:0-3122 GCA_036569735.1 Allostellaceae bacterium
AGACCCAACGTCGGGGCCATCCGCTTGGCCGACGGCAGTTCGTCGCCGGTGATTGGCGCGCTCGGCGGCGCCGGGAACACGACATTGCCCCCGGGTGCGTCGAACGAGCCGGTGAGGGCATAGACCAGCGACATCGCGCGCGCCGTCTGCGTCGTGTTGGCATGTTGCTCGTGCCCGCTCCAGGCGTAATAGGACACCGGGCGGGCGTGCCAGATCAGCCGGGCGGCTTCCTCGACCTGGGCGCGCGTATCCAGCAGATCGCCTCGACCGTCTCCGGCGGGTAGTCCCTGCAGAGCCTTCTGTAAAGCTCGAAGGCCGGGTGGCAGATCACCTCGCCGTGCATCGTGGCGATCCGGTATTCCCCGTCCAGCGCGAGGCTATCGCTGTCGCCGCCGTAGCGCCCGGCTGCGGTGTCGTACGGCACCAAGCGCGCCGCCGCCGTGTTCCAAGCCAGAAGATGGCCCACGTCGCCGCCCGGCGTGAGGTCGGCTTCGGTCAACAGGCGGCCAGTATCGGCGCGCACCAGGTGGGGCCCGTTGCTCCAATCGCGGATGAAGTCGCGGTCGTACCAGCCGCGCTCGATCATCAGATTGGCGAGGCCGAGGGCGAGCGCGCCGTCGGTGCCGGGCCGCACCCTGAGCCAGAGATCGGCCTTGCCGGCGAGCCCCACGTGGCGCGGGTCGATGACGATGAGGCGCATGCCGCGCTTCAGCGCCTCGACGATCGCGGTCGCATGGGTGAGGCGGGTGAAGCTCGGGTTGTAGCCCCACAGGATCAGAACGCCGCTATTGGCGATGTCGGGCATCGCCCCGCCGCCGGAGGTGCCGACACTGCCGACGCCATAGGTGAAGCGGGTGGCGAAGGCGCGGCCCCAGCCGCAGATTTCCGTACTGGTGACCGCATTCGGGGTGCCGAAGGCATTCATCAGCCGGCGGACGAACCCAACGGAATCCGCGATCGCGGTGGTCGAGGGCGAGGACATGCTGAAGGCGACCGATGCCGGCCCGTGACGCTCGGCAATCCGGCGCATCGCGGCGGCTGTCAGGTCGAGCGCCTCGTCCCAGCCGATCCGCTCCCAGCCGGGGTCGGGATCGCCCTTCGGGCGGGTCCGGCGGAGCGGGTGGGTCAGCCTCTCCGGATGATAGACCAGCTCCGGCGCGGCGCGGCCCTTGGCGCACAGCGCCTGCCCGGTCGGGTGCGCGGGATCGGGTTCGAGGCGGGTGAAGCGGCCGTCTTCGACGGTCGCGATGGCGCCGCATCTTGCAATGCAGAGGCTGCAGTAGGTTTGAATGCGCTCCGCGCCGGTATGATCGGCCATGGCGTTTTCGTTCCCTGTCGTCGAACGCGTACCCGATCCGGCCATCATTGGTTGATGGTCCAGCTCCGGTTTGGCTACGGCTTACATTAGACTCAATGCGGCACGGCTGCGAGGTCGAAGGCGGCGGCCATCAGGGCGCGGGTGTAGGGGTGCTCGGGCGCGTTCATGACCTGCTCGGCGCTGCCGAATTCGACGATCCGGCCGTCCTTCATGACCAGGATTTCGTGGGCCATGGCGCGGACGACCTTGAGGTCGTGGCTGATGAACAGGTAGGCCAGCCCATAGCGCGCCTGCAATTTGCGCAACAAGTCGACGATCTGCGCCTGCACCGACATGTCGAGCGCCGAAGTCGGCTCGTCGAGCACGATAAAGCGCGGCTGCAGGACAAGCGCGCGGGCGATCGCGACGCGCTGGCGCTGGCCGCCGGAGAATTCGTGCGGGTAACGGTCGGCCGTTTCGGGGTCGAGCCCGACCTCCTCGAGCGTCTTCTCGATCAGCCGGCGCTGCTCGGCTTCGCTCGCGGCGAGGCGGTGCACCTTCAAGCCCTCGCCGACGATCTGGGCGATCGAGAGGCGCGGCGAGAGGCTCGAATAGGGGTCCTGAAAGACGATCTGCATCTCGCGCCGCAACGGCCTGAGCGCCTTTTGCCGCTGATGCGCGATGTCGCTCCCGGCAAAACGGATCCCGCCCTCGGCGTCGATGAGGCGCAGGAGGGCGAGGCCGAGCGTCGTCTTGCCCGACCCGCTTTCGCCGACCACGCCCAAGGTCGTCCCGGCATGCAGCGCGAGCGAGACCCCGTCGACCGCCTTCACGTAACCCTGGACCCGCCGGAACAACCCGCGGCGGATCGGAAACCACACCTTCAACTGCTCGGCCTCGACCAGAACCGAGGCCGCCGGATCGGCCGGCGCCACCTTGCCCTTGGGTTCGGCCGCCAGGAGGCGTCGCGTATAGGCATGTTGCGGCCGGGCGAAAATCTCTTGCGTGGGTCCCTTTTCGACGATCTCGCCCGCGGTCATCACGCAGACCCGCTCGGCCATATGGCGCACGATCGCCAGATCGTGGGTAATCAGCAGGAGCGCCATCCCGAGCCGGTCGCGCAACTCGTGCATCAATGCGAGGATCTGCGCCTGGATCGTCACATCGAGCGCGGTTGTCGGCTCGTCGGCAATGAGGATGTCGGGTTCGTTGGCGATCGCCATCGCGATCATCACGCGCTGGCGCTGGCCGCCCGAGAGCTGGTGCGGATAGGCGTCGAGCCGGCTCTCGGCGTCGCTGAGGCCGACCAGGTGCAGCAGTTCGAGGGTGCGGACCCGCGCCGCCGCCGGCGCCATGTGCTTGTGTATGAGGAGCGTCTCGGCGATCTGCTTTTCGAGCGTGTGCAGCGGGTTCAATGAGGTCATCGGCTCCTGGAAGACCATCGCGATCCGGTTGCCGCGCATCTCGCGCAGCCGCGAGGGAGCGGCGCCGACCATTTCCTCGCCGGCAAAGCGGATGCTGCTTTCCGGGGTATGGGCGGCGGCGGGGTAGGGCAGGAGCTGCAGGATCGACAGCGCCGTCACCGACTTCCCCGAGCCGCTCTCGCCGACCAGCGCCAGCGTTTCGCCGCGGTCGAGGGTGAAGGAGGCATGCTTTACCGCCTCGACCGGCGTCGCGCCGCGCCAGCCGCCGAACGTCACGCTCAGATCGCTGACTTCGAGGAGGCTCACCGGATCACCCGGCGCGGGTCGAAGGCGTCGCGCACCGCCTCGCCGACAAAAATCAACAGGCTCAGCATCAGCGCCAATACGGCAAAAGCGGTGAT
>DATCQF010000095.1:0-3733 GCA_036569735.1 Allostellaceae bacterium
GCGCCGCTCTATCTGACGCAGAACGACGGGACCGTGATGTCGGCCGAGACCGCGCTTCGCCTGCCGGTCATGAGCTTTGCCTCGGGTGCAACCAATTCGATGCGCGGCGCCGCATTCCTGTCGGGGCTCGACGATGCGATGGTCGTCGATGTCGGCGGCACCTCGACCGATGTCGGACAGCTGCGAAAGGGTTTCCCGCGCGAAGCCAATTCGGTCGTCGAGATCGGCGAGGTGCGCACCCTCTTCCGCATGCCCGACCTCCTGTCATTGGGGCTCGGTGGCGGCAGCGTCGTCGGGGATTCACCGTTGCGGGTCGGGCCGGAAAGCGTCGGGTATCGCCTGGCCGACGAGGCGCTGGTGTTCGGCGGCGCCACGCTGACCGCGACCGATGCCGCGGTCGCGGCCGGTATCGTAAACATCGGCGACCCGGCGAAGGTGGCCCATGTGCCGCGCGCGCTGGCGCAGGCCGTGCTCGGCGCTTCGCGCGAAAAACTCGAAGACGCGATCGACCGGATGAAGACCGAGGCGGGCGAGGTGCCGCTGATCGCGGTCGGCGGCGGCGCCTTTCTGGTGCCCGACCGGCTGGCCGGCGTGTCGCAGGTGATCCGGGTCCCGCACGGCAATTGCGCCAACGCGGTCGGCGCCGCGATCGCCCAAGTGAGCGGCGAGACCGACCAGATCTATCGCGAGATGACCCGGGGCGAGGCGATCGCCGCGGCCGAGGCGCAGGCGGTGGAGCGCGCGGTCGCCGCCGGAGCCGACCGCGCCAGCCTCGCGACGGTCGATGTCGAAGACATGCCGCTCGCCTACCTCCCGGGCAACGCGCTGCGGGTCCGGGTGCGCGTCGCGGGGGAGATGCGCGGCACGGCGGGCTGACCCGGATGCCGCTAGGGAGCGGCGGACAGCGGCTTCAACAAATGGCCAAGCTGTATCGTGTCGATCTGGCCGTCCCAATAGGAGACGAGGGCGGTCTCATTTTGCGACACCCACTGAAACACCGCCCGCTCGTCGTCCGGAGACAGCCGGCCAGCGATGATGCGCGGGGATGGCCGGATAGCGATAACCGCCGTATTCGCCGGGTTCATCTGATTGCCGTGGGTCATATTGACTTTGACCCGAACGTCATGGCGTGCGTTGCCGCGGGGACTGACCCATACGGTCATCGGCAGACCCGTGGTGACCGGGAACAGGTTCGCCATCTCGAAAAGATCTTCGGTTTCGGTTTCGGCTTCGCGCGGCAAGGATCGCCTCACAGATCGAGGACCAGGACGTCGCTCTTGGCGCGCGAGCAGCAGATCAGCATGTGGGTCTCGCGCGCGGTATCGCCGAGGATCGGGTCGCGGTGGTCTGGCTCGCCCGCGACGTAGCGCGTGAGGCAGGCGCCGCAATAGCCGAGTTCGCACGAGGTGCGGGTCTCGATGCCGTGGCGCCGCAGCACGCTGATGATCGTCTCGCCGGCCGGCACCTCGTATTCGGCGCCGCTCTTCAGGAGTCGCACGCGGAACGGACGGTCGTCTTCGAACCGGGCGGGCGGCGCCGCGCCGGGACCGGAAAAATATTCGCAGTGCACGGTCCCCGCCGGCCAGTGCGCCGCGGCCTCGGCCGCCGCCGCCATCATCCCGGAGGGGCCGCAATAGTAGAGATGCGTACCGGGCTGCGGCGTTGCCAGCAAGGCGGCGATGTCGAGCCCTTTCGCCGGGTCGCCGCCATCGTAGTGGAAGACGACCTTGCCCATCGCCGCGAGCAGGTCGAGCTCTTCGCGGAACGCGGTCCGTTCGGGGGTGCGGGTGCAGTAATAGAGGCGGAACTCGGCGCGCCGGCGCTTCAGTTCGGCGACCATCGCCATGATCGGGGTGATGCCGATGCCGCCGGCCAGCATGAGATGGCGCTGGGCCCCCTCGGCGAGCGGGAAATGGTTGCGCGGCAGCGCCACCTCGACCGTGTCGCCGACATGCACCGCGTCGTGCAGCAGGCGCGAGCCCTCGCCCAATTTTTCGCGCAAGACGGCGATGCAGTAGCGCCGCCGCTCGACCGGGTCGTTCCACAAGGAATAGTCGCGCCACACCTGTTCGCCGAGCCGCACTCCGATATGCGCGCCCGCCGTAAAGCGCGGCAGGTCGCGCCCGTTCGGATCGACGAGCTCGTAGCCGTTGATGTCGAACGCCAGATAGGTGATCGAACGGACGCGCAGCTGCATACATCGTTATCCCCGCGAATCGCGCCGGATGCAAAGCCGAAAACCAGCGGGACGACACCGCGATGCCCGCCTCAAGCAGGTGGCCGGCCGGCCACCGATTTGACGATCCCCCACAGGCTGATCAGGGCCCAGAACACCTCGATCACCACGGACGGAAAATTCCACTCGTAGCACAAGGACAAGAGGATCAAGGAAGCGCCCACCAGGTTGGCACAGGGAAAGCGCCAATCGTCCGACTGCAGCCAGCGCTGCTGGTTGGCGAAATAGGCGCCGATCCCGATCGCCGCGCCGGCAAACCCGGCCATGTCGTACGGCGCGATCCCCATGATCCCGGCCTTTGCGTCGCTGAAGAGATCAGTTCCCGGGCAGGTCGCGCGCTTCGGGCAGAAACAGATCCTGCCAGGCGGCAGGGCGGCGCTTCAGCCGGCCGATCCGGTGCATGAACTCCGCGAGGCGCATGACTCCGGCCGGCGCCGCGCGATAGGCGAGATCCGGGTCGCCGATCACGTCGGTCAAGTCCTCGATCGTGATATCCCCGCTCTTGACCATCGCGGCAAAGATTTCGGCGGCCGCGCCCGGGCCCTTCTTGATGAAATCGTCGGCTTCTTCGAGCGCGGAGAGGATTGCCGCGCAGAGCGTCGGGTTGGCGGTGCGGAAGCGAACCGTCGCGGCAAGCACCGCGGCGCTGTGCGGTCCGGCGATGTCGAATGAATCCATGATCCGGTGGACCCTTGGGTTGGCAAGCTCGTCATCGGCGTAAGGGCTGCGCGAGAAATGCGCGTCGATATCGCCCGTGCCCGAGAGGAGCGTGGCCGCCGCCGCCGCATCGGGCCGCGCCAGGGTGAGCGGATCGAGCTTGTCGTAATGCTCGAGGCCCCATTCCTGCGCCGCCGCCATCTGCAGCATCAGCGCCGGCCCCGAGGTCTTCAGCGCCGGCACCGCGATACGGTCGGCCGCGCCGAAGTCGCGGATCGTCTGGACCGCCGGGTTGCGCGTCACCAGGACATAAGGCCGCTCGGCGAGCGCGCCCAACGCGCGGATCTCTCCCGGCGTCTCGGCGGCCGCGTCGGCGGCGAGGAGAAAGGGGGCGAGGTCGACCGCGACGAGGTCGCTCTCCGCGGCGGCGAGCGCCTGGATCGGGTCGAGTGAGCCGGGCGAGCCGGACGGGCCGGACGGGCCGGACGGGTCGGTCTTGACGGGGGCGCTCCCGGTTGTGATCCACATGACCGTGACGGTGCCCAGACCCATCGCCTCGGCGGTGCGCTCGATCAGATGCTCGTGCTCCATGACCAGCAGCGGCAGCGCGACGAGATCGAGCGGCCGCTGTAGCCGCAGCTCGGCGGTTTCGGCGCGGGCGGGGGACGCAGAGGCAACGAAGGCGAACAGGAAACCAGCCACGAAAAGTCCATAACATCGCATTCCCGGCGAAAGCCGGGATCCACTACTCGACCACTCGAGATGTTGACCAGTGGATCCCGGCTTTCGCCGGGAATGCGATTGAACTAACCGGCCGCTACGCACAGCGTCCCCAATGAG
>DATCQF010000096.1:0-3727 GCA_036569735.1 Allostellaceae bacterium
GCCCTTCTGCTTGTAGGGCTTCTTGCTGGTGCCGCTGATGTCGCTGACGCCCTTCGCCTTGTGGGTGCCGGCGCGCCGCTTGGCGAGCTGCCAGTTGACGACCCGGGCGAGAATGTCGCGCCGCACCGGGAGCCCGAATACCGCGTCGGCGAGCTCGATGTCGCCGACCTCCTGGTTGTCGAGGTTGCGCACGGTCAGCTTCATGGCGCGGAATCCTCCGCGGCCGCTTCCGGCGCCGCCTCAGGCATTGCTTCCGCCGCGTCTTCTGCCTCGGGGGCGCCCTCGCCGCGCAGCGCCGCCGGGTAGGGCAGCCCGTCGGGCGGCTTCTTCTTGACGGCATCCTTGACGAGGACCCAGCCCTTCTCGCTGCCCGGCACCGAGCCCTTGATGTAGAGGAGGCCGCGCTCGGCATCGGCGACGACGATCTCGAGGCTCTGCGTGGTCACCCGCGCGGCCCCCATGTGACCGGCCATCTTCTTGTTTTTGAAGGTTTTTCCCGGCGATTGCCGCTGCCCGGTCGAACCCAGGCTGCGGTGCGACACCGAGACGCCGTGGGTGGCGCGCAACCCGCTGAAATTGTGCCGCTTCATGCCGCCGGCAAAGCCCTTGCCGATGCTGGTCCCGATGACGTCGACATACTGACCGGGGAGAAAATGGGCGGCGGTGATCTCCGCCCCGACCGCGACGAGGGCGTCTTCGGAGACCCGGAACTCGGCGAGCCGCGCCTTCGGCTCGACCTTGGCCTTGGCGAAATGGCCGCGCTGCGGTTTTGTCACGTTCTTGACCTTGGCGGCGCCGACCCCGAGCTGCAGCGCGGTGTAGCCGTCTTTCTCCTCGGTGCGCTGCGCCACGACCTGGCAGTTGTCGACGCGCAGTACGGTTACCGCGACGTGGTTGCCCTCGGTGGTGAAGACCCGGGACATGCCGAGCTTTTGCGCAATGAGACCGGTCCGCATTGCCCGCCCCTTAGAGCTTGATCTCGACGTCGACGCCGGCGGCGAGGTCGAGCTTCATCAAGGCATCGACGGTTTGCGGCGTCGGATCGACGATGTCGAGCACCCGCTTGTGGGTGCGGATCTCGAACTGTTCGCGCGATTTCTTGTCGACATGGGGCGAACGCAGCACGGTGAACTTCTCGATCTTGGTGGGGAGCGGGATGGGACCGCGCACCCGCGCCCCGGTCCGCTTGGCGGTGTTGACGATCTCGCTGGTCGACTGGTCGAGCACGCGGTGATCGTACGCTCTGAGGCGAATTCGGATGTTCTGGTTATCCATCTGGCGTTCCTAACTCGGATCGGCCCAACTCGGATCGGAATGCGGGCGGGAGGCCCGCGCTCCGGCTTATTTAATGATCTTGGCGACGACGCCGGCGCCGACGGTGCGGCCGCCCTCGCGGATCGCGAAGCGCAGGCCCTCGTCCATCGCGATCGGCACGAGGAGTTCGACTTCCATCGTGATGTTGTCGCCCGGCATCACCATCTCGGTCCCCTCGGGCAGGGTCACCGTGCCCGTGACATCGGTCGTGCGGAAATAGAATTGCGGGCGGTAGTTGGCGAAAAACGGCGTGTGCCTGCCGCCTTCCTCCTTGGTCAACACATAGGCCTCGCACTGGAAATGGGTGTGCGGGGTGATCGACCCGGGCTTCGCCAGGACCTGGCCGCGCTCGACTTCCTCGCGCTTGGTGCCGCGCAGGAGGACCCCGATATTGTCCCCCGCCTCGCCCTGGTCCAAGAGTTTACGGAACATCTCGACGCCGGTCGCGATCGTCTTGGCGGTCGGCCTGAGGCCGACAATCTCCACCTCGTCGCCAACTTTCACGATGCCGCGCTCGACCCGGCCCGTGACCACCGTGCCGCGCCCCGAGATCGTGAACACATCCTCGATCGGCATCAGGAACGGCCGGTCCTTCGCCCGCTCCGGCTGCGGGATGTAGGAATCCACCGCCGCCATCAATTCCAGGATCTTGTCATGCCCGACTTCGGGATCGCGCCCCTCCAGCCCGGCCAGCGCCGAACCCTGGATCACCGGGATGTCGTCCCCGGGAAACCCGTAGGACGACAACAGTTCGCGCATCTCCAGTTCAACGAGCTCCAAGAGCTCCGGGTCGTCGACCATGTCGACCTTGTTCATGAACACCACCAGGGACGGCACCCCGACCTGGCGCGCCAGGAGGATGTGCTCCCTTGTCTGCGGCATCGGACCGTCCGCCGCCGACACCACCAGGATCGCGCCGTCCATCTGCGCCGCACCGGTGATCATGTTCTTGATGTAGTCGGCGTGGCCCGGGCAGTCGACATGCGCGTAGTGCCGGTTCGCCGTCTCGTATTCGACATGCGCGGTCGCGATCGTGATGCCGCGGGCACGCTCCTCGGGCGCCTTGTCGATCTGGTCGAACGGCACAAACGTCGCGCCGCCCGTTTCCGCCAGAACCTTGGTGATCGCCGCCGTCAGCGTCGTCTTGCCGTGATCGATGTGCCCGATCGTCCCGACATTGCAATGCGGCTTCGTCCGCGCAAACCTCGCCTTACCCATCGCTGTTCTCCGATTACTCCTGCCTGAGCCGCTGCATCACGCCATCTTGGCGCGGACTTCATCCGCAACGGCTTGCGGCACCTGCTCGTAATGATCGAAATACATCGTGTACTGCGCCCGGCCCTGGCTCATCGAGCGCAACGTGTTGACATAGCCGAACATGTTGGCGAGCGGCACCATCGCGTTGATGACCCGGGCATTGCCGCGGCTGTCCATGCCGGTCACCTGGCCGCGCCGGCTGTTCAGATCGCCGATCACGTCGCCCATGTACAAATCCGGGGTCACCACCTCGACCCGCATGATCGGCTCGAGCAGCTTCGGCGCGGCCTTGAGGACTCCCTCCTTGAAGGCCGCGCGGGCGGCGATATCGAACGCCAGGACGCTCGAATCGACGTCGTGATAAGCGCCGTCGATCAGCTCGGCCTTCAAGTCGATGACCGGGAAGCCGGCGAGGACGCCGTTCTCGGTCGAGGCGCGCAGCCCCTTCTCGACCCCCGGAATATACTCCTTCGGCACGTTGCCGCCGACCACCGAATTCTCGAACACGAACCCGCTGCCCGCCGGCAACGGCTCGAAACGGACCTTGATGCGGGCGAATTGCCCGGCGCCGCCGGTCTGCTTCTTGTGGATGTAGTCGACTTCGGCGCGGCGGGTGATGGTCTCGCGGTAGGCGACCTGCGGCGCCCCGACATTGGCGTCGACCTTGAACTCCCGCTTCATGCGGTCGACGATGATTTCGAGGTGCAATTCGCCCATGCCCTTGATGATCGTCTGACCGCTTTCGTGGTCGACCGCGACACGGAATGACGGGTCCTCGGTGGCGAGCCGGGCCAGCGCCTGCCCCATCTTTTCCTGGTCGCCCTTGGTCTTCGGCTCGACCGCGATCTCGATCACCGGCTCGGGGAACTCCATGCGTTCGAGGACGACCGGATGGGCCGGATCGCTGAGGGTGTCGCCGGTCGTCGTGTTCTTGAGCCCGGCCAATGCCAGAATGTCGCCGGCGCGGGCCTCCTTGACGTCCTCGCGGTGGTTGGCGTGCATCAACAGCATGCGGCCGACGCGCTCGCGGTTGTCCTTGACCGTGTTGAGCGCCTGCGACGAGGTCGTCAGCACTCCCGAATAGATCCGCACAAAGGTCAGGGAACCGACAAACGGGTCGGACATGATCTTGAAGGCGAGCCCGGAAAACGGCTCC
>DATCQF010000097.1:0-4381 GCA_036569735.1 Allostellaceae bacterium
CCCTTAACCTTCATGAATAAGATGGGCTAGCACCCTCTCGCGAACCCGCAGGAACCATTGCGTCGGTAGCGTTTGCCGCTTGCCGAGATCGCGAGCGACGGGGAGCGGCACTGGCGCAGTCCGCGCTTGGGCCGCAGCTCGGCGCGGAAATGATGACTGAATTGCGGCAGACTGTTTACGGCCAAATTCTCGGCCATATCGTTTCATCCCGCTTGCCACCCCGCTAACCCCTCGCCGCCGCCCGCGCCCGCGCCCGCTCGCCTTCCCACGCCAGAAATTCGCTGTCGAGCCTATCGAGCATCGCCAGCATAAGGTCGAACCCGCTCTCCGCGATCCCGAACCGCTCGGTGTAGCGGTTGATCGGGCCGAAGGGGATGGGCCCCGAACAAGGTTGCGAGCAATCGCCGACCCCATGATGCCGAGCCAGATGACCGCGACCCCCGTTGCCGGCGGCGCCATCCCGGCGCCTCAAAAGGACCCGGTCATTCCCGCGAAAGCGGAAATCCAGGGTTGCAAGGACACCGTCGTCTGCTCTGGACCCCTCCCAGGGCTTGACGCATGGGTGACGCGTAGGGGAAACCATGTTCATCGTCAGCGGTAACTCACCCCGTCATGATCGGTTCGCCGCGGATGTATTTGCCGCGGCAGAACATCAGGGTGGGCTTGTCGGTGTAGGCGAAGCGCTCGACATGCCCGATGAAGATGATGTGGTCGCCGCCGTAGTGGCGGAACTCCTGGCGGCACTCGAAATGCGCCGCCGAGCCGATGATGATCGGGGCGCCGCTGTCGGGGATGATGTGGTCGACATCGACGAACTTGTCGTCGCTCTGCTTGGCGAACTTGTTGGACAATTCGATCTGGTCGTAGGCCAGGATGTTGACGACGAAATGCCCGCCCTCCTGAAAGGCCGGCAGGCTCTGCGCGTACAAGGAGCTGCTCCACAGTATGAGGGGCGGGTTGAGCGACACCGAAGTGAACGAATTCGCGGTCATCCCGTGCAGCTTGCCGTCGCGGCTGCGCGTCGTGACGATGGTGACCCCGGTGGCGAACGAGCCGAGCGCATTGCGCAGTTCGCGGACGTTGAAGCCCTCGGCCGAGGTGCTGTGCACCGTCGCCTCGTGGCTGCCCGGAATCTCCGGAATTTCTTGTGACACGATCGTTCCCCGACTTTTGCGTATAGGGCTTGGCGTTCTGCTGAGGCAACTACAGCGTCGCGTCGGGCGACAGGCCGAGCGCGACGCGCCCGTACATCGCGCCGTTGATGTCCCAGTTGAGGACGTAATGCGCGTTGGCGGCATGGACGTCGCGAAAGGCGCGCTGCAGTGGGTTTCGCGCATAGATCGCGCCACCGCCCGCGGCATGGAACAACACATCGACCGCCCGCGTACACAAGGTCGCGGCATAGGCGCCGTCGCGGCGGTAGCGGGCGCGCTGCACGAGGCTCGGCACGGTGCCGGCGGTGACCAGACGGGTCGCCTCCTCGCAGTCGGTCAGCATCACCGCCTGCGCCGAATCCGCGATCGCCGCCGCCTCGGCGAGGTGGACCTGGAGGGTGACGAAATCGGCGAGGTTGCGCCCGGTGTAGTAGCTCGTGCGGGTGCGCGTGGCTTCGGCAAAATACTCGAACGCGCCCTGGGCGATGCCGAGCGAGACGCCGGCGATGCAGAAGGCGAAGAGGCTGATCGCCGGCAGCTGGTAGAGCACCGCCGGGTTGACCCCGCTGCCCGGGTTGGGTCCGCCGGTGATCTTGGAAACCGCGAGGCTGCGATAGGCCGGCACGAACACGTCTTCGACCGCGACGTCCTTGCTGCCGGTGCCGGCGAGGCCGATCACGTGCCAGGTGTCGATGATCGTGTAATCCTTGGCCGGCAACAGGAAGATGCGCGGCTCGTTGGTGCCGGTCTCCTCGTCGCTGACGATCGCGCCGATCAGGTTCCAGGAAGAGGCGTCGACGCCGCTCGAAAACGGCCAGCGCCCGGTCAACCGGTAGCCGCCGTCGACCGGCCGGGCGCGGCCGCGCGGAAAGATCAATGCCGAGCCGATCAGATTGTCGGGCGACTGGCCCCAGATCTCGTCCTGCGCCTCGGGCGACCACATGCCCAGGAGCCAATGATGCGCGGCGAGATTGGCCAGGACCCACGCGGTCGAGCCGCAGCCCCGGCCGATGACCGCGACCAGTTCGACGATCGAGCGGAACGGCAGTTCGCTGCCGCCGACCCGCCTCGGCTGCAGGATGCGGAAGAGGCCGCTGCGATGCAGTTCGTCGAGCGTCTCGTCGGGCATGCGGCGCAATTCCTCGGTGCGCCCGGCGCGCTCGCGCAGCACCGGCACCAGCGCCTCGGCGCGCGCCAGGAGTTCGGCGAAATCCGGCGGCTCGCCGGCGCCACTCGAGTGTTGCCTCTTCGCGTCGGGCATCACGGCACCCCTTTTGTCGCCAGCGCCAGCTTCGGCCTCACACGGCCACGGCGCCCCACTCTACTCGCCGCCCTACTCTACTCGCCAGCCCACGGCTCGGCGAGAGGGGGATTTGTCTGCGCCCGGGCGCTCGTCGTAAGCTTGGCGCAGGCGGGCAGGGTGACGCGGGAGGAATCAGTGATCTACATGGTCGAAATGGATATGCCGCATCCCGAGCGCGAGGCCGAATGGCACGCCTGGTATCTCGCCCATATCCGGGTGCTGCTGAGCGTCCCCGGGTTCCAGGCCTCGCAGCGCTTCAAGGCGACGCTGCCGACGCCGGCGCCCTTTCTCGCGCTGCACGAGGTCGCTTCGGCCGCCCTCTTCGACAGCGAGACCTACCGCAGCCGCGGCGGGCCGGCCTCGGTTGGCGAGTGGCGCGCGTTGCAGACCAACTGGCAGCGCAACCTGCTCGAGGGCCTCGCGCAGACCCCGGAGGTACCACCCGACGGCCATCTGCTGGTGCTGCGCGATGCCCGCGACGCGGCCCTGCCGGCGGGGATTGCGGTCAGCTGGCTGCGCGGCGTGGGGCTCGACCGCACGATCGGCGAATGCGGGCTGGCGGTGGTGGGCGACCCGGCGCCGCTCTCCGGCCTTGCCAGAAGCGACCCGCGCATCCGCCTCTACCGCCCGATCAGCGCGAAGATCCGCGCGGCCGGCTAAATTCGGCAATGGCGGTCGGCGGCGGAACGGGGCAAAATCCCCGGGTAGTTGCGGGACGGCGGCAATCCGTCGTCGATAAGCGATTGCCCGGCGCGACGAGCGTCGGCGCAACGAACAAGCGGAGGGAACGCCATGCCGAATTATCGCCTGATTTCCGCCGATTCGCATGTCAGCGAGCCGCCCGATCTGTGGGTCACCCGGGTCGACAAGAAATATCGCGAGCGCGCGCCGCGCCTGGCCGTCGATCTGCCCGGCAAGGACGGCGCCTATTTTCTCTACGAGGGCTATGCGCCGCACCCGATCGGCATCGGGATCGGCGCCGGGAAAAGCCCCACGGAACTGAAGGAGTTCCTGACCACGGCGACCTATGCCGATGCACGGCCTGGCGGCTGGGATCCGGCCGAGCGGGTCAAGGACAACGCACTCGACGGGGTCGAGGCCGACGTCCTCTACACGACGCTCGGCTTCCGCATTTTCTGGCTGAAGGACCCGGGGCTGCAAGCCGACTGCTTCCGCGCCTACAACGACTGGCTCGCCGAGTTCTGCAGCTACAATCCGAAGCGCATGGCCGGGCTGGCGATGATCTCGCTGTACGATCCGAAGGCCGGAGCCCGCGAACTCGAGCGCTGCGCCAAGATCGGTTTGAAGGGTGCGATGATCTGGTGCTCGCCGCCGCAGGAGCAGCCCTACAGCTCCGATATCTACGATCCGTTCTGGGGCGCCGCGCAGGAATTGAAGATGCCGATCAGCCTGCACGCGATCACCGGCATGGGCATGGAAAGCCAGTGGAATTGGGGCGAGCGCTACATGCGCACCACGGTGCTCGGCTACGAAGTCGAGAAATCGTTCAGCGTCCTCATTTTCTCGGGCGTCCTTGACCGCTTCCCGAACCTGCAGATCGTCTCGGCCGAAAACAATGTCGGCTGGATCCCCTATTACCTGCAGCGCATGGACCGGGTCGCCGAACGCTCCCGTGCCTCGGCCGGCTTCACGATCAAGCTGAAGCCCAGCGAATATTTCAAGCGGCAGATGTGGGCGACCTACATCGACGATTTCGTCGGGGTGGCCAACCGCAACTTTGTCGGCGTCGACCGGATGATGTGGTCATCGGACTACCCGCACCAGGCGTCGTCCTGGCCGCATTCGCAGGACGTCGTCGCCCGCGACTTCAAGGACGCCAGCGCCGACGACATCTTCAAGATCACCCGCGGCAACGTCGCCCGGCTCTACGGCTTCGAGGCGTAGCCGCGGAACGCCCCTCACC
>DATCQF010000098.1:0-4581 GCA_036569735.1 Allostellaceae bacterium
TTGGGGTCGGGTGATGAAACCGCGGTCGAGCGGCGGCTGGCGGCGATGCGCGAGACGGCGGCCGGCGCGGCCGAGGCGGCCCAACTCTATCGCCGCGTCGGCATTCCGGTGGTCAAGGGCCTCAGGGCGTTCCGCCGCGGCGCCTACGCGGAGGCGGTCGACCTGTTGCTGCAGGCGCGTTTCGACCTCTGGCAGATCGGCGGCAGCCACGCGCAGCGCGATGTCGTCAACTGGACCCTGACCGAGGCAGCGATACGCGCCGGGTTGCGGGACGAAGCCCTGTCATTTGCGCATGAACGCCTGGCGACACGTCCGCGCAGCGCCCCAAACCGGCGCTTTCTCAGGCGCGCCGAGGACCTCCCTGGGCCGATGAATTGATGTGCCGGCGCTACAGCTCCCGGTATGCCTGACCCCAGCGGTCCTCGAAGACGACATCGGCGAGGGCGATACGGCGAACCGGGCCGAACCGCCCCATCGGATACCCGATCGGCAGGATCGCGTAACTGTGCCAATCCGCCGGCAGGCCGAGAGCGGCCTCGGCTTCCTTCTCGAACGACAGGTAGAGCGTCGTCAGGGTCGCCCCGAGGCCGAGCGCCCGCGCCGCCAGGAGCATGTTCTGGACCGCCGGATAGATCGAAGAGCCTGCCGTGCGGGTCGGCGCGGCGCCCTGCAGGCAGGGCACAATCCATACGGGCGCTTGGTGGATGTGCGCGGCCAGATGCTCCGCCGCGCCGAGCAGCCGCAGAAACCGGTCGCGGTCCATCCCGGGTGCCGGTTCACCCGCCCGGTAGCGCGGGGCCACCACTTCGTCCCAGGCGCGTTTGTAGTACGCCCCGACGGTCTGCTTTATCGCCGGATCGCGGATAACGAGAAAGCGCCACCGTTGCATATTGCCGCCGCTCGGGGCGCACACCCCGGCTTCGAGGATTTTCCGGATCAGCGCGTCCGGCACCGCGTCCCCCTTCAGCCGCCGCATCGAGCGGGTCGTCTTGATGATCTCGAACAGATCGGTGGTGCCCGCGACATCCTCGGCCATCGCATCCTCCCCAAAAGGTTACCCTGTAGCTTGTGCTGTATATGCGGTTCCGCCCCGGAGGGATCGACATCATGCGTCGGTTCTGGCATTTTCCACAGGAACATTATAGGAACAACGGAGCCTGGGGTAGCTCATGCTTTTCTCGTTTCCCGAGGACGCCCGCTGGAACCCGGATCGGGAAGCGGTCGAGTTCGGCGTCGGCATCGGCGAATACGCGGGGGTGGTGCGCGTCGCGCGCCAGGTCTTCCGCGGTTTTCTCGACGGCTCGGTGACCCCCGAGCGCTGTCTTGAAGCCTACCATTTGCAGCGGACCCGGTTCGAGCGCGCCGCCGAGCGCAAGCTGCGCCAGCGCCAACTCACCGACGACGCCAACATCGAGATCACCGCGCGCGACCTGCGCGAGACAAAGCGCGAAGAAGCCACGCGGTCGGCTGGCGCCATCGATCGATGTTGACGGATGTCGCGCTTTGCGGCGAGCGGCCGAGGCGTTAAACTGAAGATTGGCCCTTGGAGGAAACAGCCATGATGATCGACATGCATGCCCATTGGCGGCCCGCCGAAGTCGCCGACGCCCTGCGCGCCCGGACCCGGGAACCGCGTATCGTGCGCAACGAGGACGGCGTCGAGGTGCTGAAGGCCGGCCGGATGGGCGACGCGCCGCTCGGCGAGGCCTTTGACGACGTCGAATTCCATCTCAGCCGGATGGACCGCCAGGGGGTCGAGGTCAGCGTCCTGTCGCTGCTCGGTTCGTTCAACTGGATCGAGGCCCAGCCGCTGGACGTTTCGGGGCCCTTGTGCCGACGCGTCAACGATCGGCTTTCCGCGATTTGCGAGGAACATCCCGGCCGCTTCGCCGCCTTTGCCGCGCTGCCCTTGACGGACATGTCCGCCGCCGCCGCCGAACTCGAGCGGGCGCTCGCGCTGCCCGGCATGATCGGCGCGCAGATACCCGGCAACGGCTTCCTCACGCGCCAGGACGCCGAGGCGATGCGCCCGCTGCTGGAAGTCGCGAACCGTCACCACGCGGTGCTCTTCATCCACCACGGCCCGCGGCCCGGCGACGCCTTCCCGAAGGTGGCGGCCGATACCGACAACGCGCGCCGCCGCAACGGTACGCTCGACATGCAGGCGAGCCTCTCCTCGGTGATGGTGACCCTCAGTCTCACCGACTACCTCGCGCCCTACCCGGACGTGACGATCGTGGTCCACAATCTGGGCGGCAATCTTCCGTACGAGGTCGAGCGCATGGACCACCGGTGCCTCCTCGACACGCCGCAGGAGGAGTTGCCGTCGTCGCGCTTCCGCAAGGCGAAGGTGTACGTTGATTGCAACTCGTTCGGCCCGCACGCGATCGAGGCGGCCGTGAGGCTGTACGGCGCCGAGCGCATCGTGTGCGGCACCGACGGCACCGAGTTCGGCTGCGACTGGACCAGGAAGGCGGTCGCGGACGCGCAGATCGGCGAGACGGCGCGCGAGCAGATCCTGCACCGCAATGCCGCCGCGATGCTGACCCGCGTCGCCAATACCGCACAGCGCGAACGAGCCACCGCCTGATCCTTTTGCGCCCGGCCGCGACGCGGGTAGGGGCTCAGTGGGTGTCGAAGACCGTTTGATAGGCGGCGACCCGCGTGGCTGTGGCGGCCCTTTCCTCGGGCGTCGGATGGTCCGGGTCGGCCGCTTGCGGCAGGCTGCCGAACTTCATCAGTGAGGCCATCAAGAGGAGGCGGGCCTTGGTCGCGGTGAGGTTCGACCCGCCGATGAAGGCGGGGTCGTGCAGCGGCACAAAGCCTTGCGTATTGCCGCGCCCGACGCGAACCACCGGCAACCCGCTGTAGACCGCGCGCCGCAGCAGATAATGCCGCGCGTTCGAGACGTTTCTGCCGTAAGGGGTGAGCCCCTCGACGACAAAGCCGGCGAGCGGCGCGCGTTGCAGCATGTGCTGGGTCAGCGCGATCAGGTCGACTTCCGCCTCGGGATCGCCGGCGCCGTCGTCGTCCCAGTAATTGGCGTCCTTGGTGATCACGACCTTGGGGATCGCCGTGTCGATGAGCCCGCCGTCCGGCCCCTTGAGCGCCACCTTCACGGTTAGGATGCGGGCGCCTTCCCGGCGGACGCCTTGGATTTCGGCCGGGAGTTGGGTCAGGTTGACCTCCGATCGCCAGGTGTGCTTGGCGGTCGGCAGATAGTGCAGGAGCGGCGGCCCGTCATGGCCGGCCGCGCCCAGATGCCGCCGTGTCCACCGGTCGCCACATAGCCGCCCGGCCGCGCATCGGCCTTCTGGACGGCGCGGGCGGCAAAGACGCGCTGCTCCTGGATGAGGACGGCGCCGACACGGTTGCGGCCCTCGTCGTCCGCCCACACCCGGGAGGCGATGTAGTCGACGCTATCGACGATGTTCTTCGGTCCGTCGTTGCTGATCATGCCCTGCGGCCGCTGGGCGGCGTTGCCGCAGATCGGCACGGTCGTGTCGATGAGAAGATTGAGCCAGTAGATCGTCTCCTCGATCCTGGGGCTCCCCTCGGTCCAGATCGCGCCGTCGTATTTGCCGCTCGCCAGGATGCGCTGCACCGCGTTGGTCGCGCGCGCCAGGCCCGGGCGCGGCACCGAGGCGGCCAGATGCACCGGCTTGTACGGGAAGAAATCGGCGCCGCGGCGCTCCGGCGGGATATCGCCGGCGCCGGTGTCGGTGCCGGTGGCGATGCCGGTGTCGGTGCGCCGGGCGGCCGGCAGCCCCTTCGTGTAACCCGCGGGCGGCAGGATCCGGTAGAAGTCGATCTCGGCCTTGCCGGCGATCAGGTTGCCGGTCCCATTGTCGCCGATCTGCAGCCGATCGATCTCCTCGAAGCTGCGCGCGCCGTCGGGGAAAAATCCCTGCCTCGCCTGTGCTTCGGGGGCGCCGGCGAACGCGCATTCCTCCTCCCAGGCGGCGCCGTCCGCCTGCCGCGCCATGTAGGGCAGCGGATAGACCCCGTCCTCGGGGCGCAAGACGACCTCATAGACCGGCTTGTCGCCCGGGCGGCGCCGCTCCGCGCGCACCTCTCCGTCGCTGCCGAGCCAGCCGTCCGGCGCCCCATAGAGTTCGGCGGCGTCGGCTTCGAGCGGGTGCGCGCTGAACTGCTCGACATAGACCGTGACCGGCGCCGCGAGGCGCTGCGGGCGCAATACGTCGAACCGCGCCGGCGTGCCGTCGGGGTTCGCTAGCAACGGAAGCCGGTGCTTCGCCCGCGCCTTGTTGGAGGTGACCAGGGGCGGGGTGTTCTGAATGGTGGCGTTCGGTCCCGCGAGATGGGCGATCCGTGCTTTTCGGGTCATCAATTGCCTCCCTGCTTCGGCTCCAGCGTGCACTCTGCACTTCGCCGCTCGACTGTATCGCGTAGTCCCCGCAAAAGGTGCGGGCCATCGAACCCTCCCGGGGTAGCTCCGCGGCAGACTTTTGGGGTTCTGGTCAGTAGATTGGCGCTGGTGTTGCAAGGGGAGATCAGGGGGGATCGCATGGCTGACATCTGGTTGCTTTCCGGCCTCTCGCGGGGGCGACCGGCGGGCGC
>DATCQF010000099.1:0-1613 GCA_036569735.1 Allostellaceae bacterium
CCCCCCCCCGACCCTCTCCGCCCCCCGGGGCGGAGAGGGAGTGAACGGCGGCATCCCCGGCAAGATTCGCGATCTGATCACCCATGAGCTCGAGCTGATCGAGCGGCTCCAATACGCCCGCTATTTCCTGACCGTGCACGACATCGTCGCGTTTGCCCGGAGCCGCGGCATCCTGTGCCAGGGGCGGGGTTCCGCGGCCAATTCGGCGGTGTGCTATTGCCTCGGCATCACCGCGGTCGACCCGGCGCGGATCGATGTATTGTTCGAGCGCTTCATCAGCGCCGCGCGGGGCGAGCCGCCCGACATCGACGTCGATTTCGAGCATGAGCGGCGCGAGGAGGTCATCCAGTACATCTACGAGAAATACGGCCGCGACCGCGCCGGGCTCGCCGCGACGGTCATCTGCTACCGCGCCCGCAGCGCAATCCGTGAGGTCGGGAAGGCCTTGGGCCTCTCGGGCGATGTCGTCGCCGCGCTCGCCGGCATGGTGTGGGGCTGGTCGAGCGAGTCCATCGCCGACAAGCGGGTGCGCGAGGCCGGGCTCGACCCCAGTGACCGCAATTTGCGTTTGGCGCTCGACCTAGCCGGCGAACTGATCGGGTTTCCCCGCCACCTGTCGCAGCATGTCGGCGGGTTTGTCATCACCCGCGGCCCCTTGTCCGAGCTGGTGCCGATCGAGAACGCGGCGATGGCGGACCGCACCTTGATCGAATGGGACAAGGACGATCTCGACGCGCTCGGCATCCTGAAGATCGACATTTTGGCGCTCGGCATGCTGACCTGCATCCGCCGCGCTTTCACCCTCATAGAGCAGCATTACGGCCGGGCCTGGGATCTCGCGACGATCCCGGCCGAAGCGCCCGAGGTCTACGAAATGCTGAGCCGGGCCGATTCATTGGGCGTCTTCCAGGTCGAGAGCCGCGCCCAGATGACGATGCTGCCGCGATTGAAGCCCAAGGAATTCTACGATCTCGTCATCGAGGTCGCGATCGTGCGTCCCGGGCCGATCCAGGGCGACATGGTGCACCCCTATCTGCGCCGGCGCTCGGGCAAGGAAGCGGTCGAATACCCGTCCGACGAATTGCGCCAGGTGCTCGGCAAGACGCTGGGCGTGCCGCTCTTCCAGGAACAGGCGATGAAGATCGCGATCGTCGGCGCCGGGTTTCCCCCCGAGGAGGCCGACCGGCTGCGCCGCGCGATGGCGACCTTCAAGCGCAACGGCGAAATCCATCTGTTCCGCGAGAAATTCATCGCCGGCATGCTCGCCAACAATTATTCGGCCGATTTCGCGACCCGCTGCTTCGACCAGATCGAGGGGTTCGGCACCTACGGCTTTCCCGAAAGCCATGCCGCGAGCTTTGCCCTCCTCGTCTATGTCTCGGCCTGGATCAAGTGCGTCCACCCCGAAATCTTCGCCTGCGCGCTTCTCAACAGCCAGCCGATGGGGTTCTACGCGCCGGCCCAGATCGTCCGCGACGCAAAGGAGCACGGCGTCCCGGTGCGCCCGGTCGACGTCAATTTCAGCGAATGGGACTGCACGCTGGAGCCGGCTGGCGAAAACCCCTCTCCGCCCTTCAGGGGGGAGAGGGAGGGGCCCAGCGCGCAGCGATGGG
>DATCQF010000100.1:0-4011 GCA_036569735.1 Allostellaceae bacterium
GCTGGCCGCACCCGCGGCGGTCGCGCCGCCCGGCGTTCCCGGCGGCGTTCCCTGTGGCGTTTTCCCGGCGATGAGGCGAGATGATGCGAGTGGTGTTGGCTCAACCCCGAGGGTTTTGTGCCGGGGTCGAACGGGCGATCGAGATCGTCGAGCGCGCTCTCGAGAAATATGGCCCGCCGATCTACGTCCGTCATGAGATCGTGCACAACCGCCACGTCGTCGAGCGGCTGCGCGCGAAAGGCGCCCAGTTTGTCGACGAGATCGATGAGGTGCCGCCGGGGTCGGTGACGATCTTCAGCGCCCATGGCGTCGCCAGCGAGATCGAGCGCCGGGCCGGAGAGCGTGGCCTGCCGGTCATCGATGCCACCTGCCCCTTGGTCTCCAAGGTGCACATCGAAGGTCAGCGCTATGCCAACCAGGGACGCGAGATCATTCTTATCGGGCATGCCGGCCACCCCGAGATCCAGGGCACGATGGGGCGGATCACCGGCCGGGTCCACCTGATCTCGAGACCGGAGGAGGTCGCCCGGCTCCAGGTCGGCAACCCCGACAAACTTGCCTTCATCACCCAGACGACGCTGAGCGTCGACGATACCCGCGCGGTCATCGAGGCCTTGAAGGCGCGGTTTCCCTCGATCGTCGGGCCCGACACCAAGGACATCTGCTATGCCACCCAGAACCGCCAGCGCGCCGCGCGGGAACTGGCGAAAATCGTCGATGTTGTTCTCGTCGTGGGTGCGCCGAACAGCTCGAACTCGAATCGGTTGCGCGAAATCGCCGCGGAATGCGGGGTGCCGAGCTATCTGATCGAAGACGCGCGCGCCCTCAATCCGCTTTGGCTGAAAGGCGCCTCGTCGGTCGGGATCACCGCCGGCGCCTCGGCTCCGGACGCGCTGGTCGAGCAGCTGATCGCGCATCTGCGCGAGATGACCGAGACCGAGGTCGAGGTGCTCCCGGGTGTTACCGAAAATGTCCGATTCCGCATGCCGCCGCAACTCGTCGACAGCCCGTCGCGCGGCTGACCGGCGCTTTTTGACCCCAGCTTTTTGACGAGGGATTTGCCCGTGGCCATCTCGCTGCACCAGAAGATCCGGGTCGGCGCCTATGTTCTCGGGCGCCACCTGCGCGGCGTCCGGCGCTATCCGCTCGTCCTGATGCTGGAACCCTTGTTCCGCTGCAACCTCGCCTGCGCCGGTTGCGGCAAGATCGACTATCCGGACGCGATTCTGAACCAGCGGCTCAGCACCGAGGAATGCCTCGAAGCGGTCGATGAATGCGGCGCGCCGGTGGTCGTCGTCGCCGGCGGCGAGCCCTTGTTGCACCACGACATCGACAAGATCGTCAGCGCGATCACCGCCCGCAAGAAATTCGTCTATCTGTGCACCAACGCCCTCTTGCTCGAGAAGAAGATCGATCTGTTCACGCCGAACCCGTTCTTCGCCTGGACCGTCCACCTCGATGGCGACCGCGAAGACCACGACCGCTCGGTGTGCCAGGGCGGCGTCTATGAGCGCGCGGTCGAGGCAATTCGGCTCGCCAAGTCGCGCGGGTTCCGGGTCAACATCAACGCGACGCTGTTCGACAACGCCGAGCCCGAGCGGATCGCGCGGTTCTTCGACGCGGTGACCGAAATGGGCATCGACGGGATCACGGTGTCGCCGGGCTATGCCTACGAGCGCGCCCCCGACCAGGCGCATTTTCTCAATCGCCGGCGCACCAAGGAGTTGTTCCGGGAGATCTTCAAGCGCGACACCAAGGGCCAGGGCGGGCGCCGCTGGTCGTTCAACCAGTCCGGTCTGTTCCTCGATTTTCTGGCCGGCAACCAATCCTATCGCTGCACCCCGTGGGGCAATCCGACGCGCAACTATTTCGGCTGGCAGCGCCCCTGCTATCTGCTCGGCGAAGGCTATGCCAAGACCTTCACGGAGTTGATGGACGAGACCGACTGGGATGCCTACGGCACCGGCAATTACGAGAAATGCGCCGATTGCATGGTGCACAGCGGGTACGAGGCGACCGCTGTCGTCGATTCGGTCCACCACCCGCTGAAAGCGGCGCTGGCAAGCCTACGCGGGGTGCGCACCACGGGGGAGATGGCGCCGGAAATCGCCCTCGACGGGCAACGCCCGGCCGAATACGTCTTTTCGCGTCATGTCGAAGAGGCGATGGACCACCTGGAGCAAGCCGGGCTAGGCGGCGGCAAACGCCCCGCGCAGAGCGCGCGCCGGGCCAGCCAGCGCGCCAAGGGCCTGCCGGGTTTCGCGGGCGAGCCCCAATAGCGCGGCAATCTGCCGCGGTCGGCGCAGCACATCGCCCAGCACCCGGGCCAAGGCGGGCGTGCCGTCCGCCGAGAGCGGGATCAGCGCCGCGGAGGGCAGTTCCCGGTGTGCCGCGTCGGCGATCGTGCGCAGCACCAGAAACGGTATCCCGGCGGCGTCGGCGGCGCGGGCAACGATCGCGCTTTCGAGATCGACCGCGAGCGCGCCGGTGTCGCGCCAGGCTTGGGCCTTATCGTCTTCGGTTGCGAGAATGGCGCGGGCGCCAAGCACCGATCCCTCGACAGCCCCGATCCGGCGCGCCAGATCGCCGAGCTGGGCATGGAACGACTGGTGCGCCCTCCAGCGTCGGTCCTCGCCGATAACCTCCGCCGAGAGAATCACGTCGCCCGGTCGCAAATGCGGCGCGAGACCGCCGGCAATGCCAAAGCTGATCAGGCATTTCGCGTGTCGGGCGGCCGCTTCGACGAGCGCGGTCGTGCGGCGATGGTCACCGGCCCCGACGATGACCTGAAACCCGGCGGCGCGCGCGATCCTCGCCTCCGCGGCGAGCCCCGAGGTGCACAGCACCGGTGTCAATGTGCGCATGCGCAGCCCCCTCGCTGCGAAATTCACGATAGCCGGCCGGCTATCGCACAGCCCCGGCGACGCCCCCACCCCGCGCGCCGCCGGCCTTGACGCGATTTTACGCAAGCGGGGGCAGCAACTTGCTGCCCCACGCCGGGCGCATCCCTACGCGAGCCGAGGCCGGATGGCCAGAAAAAAAGCCGCGCCCCGGCGCGCGCGGGGAACTGTCCCTGTCGCTACCCTACAGCCCGCCCGGTCGCCATCTACAGCCCGCCGATCGCTACCCTACAGCCCGAACGTCACCTGCGGCGAATTGGCCAAGGACACCCGCCGGTAGCGGGCCAGCGCCCATAACGGGAAAAACGCGCGATACCCGTGATAGCGCAGGTAGAACACGCGGGGAAAACCGACCGCCGTATACCACGGCTCATCCCAATTGCCGTTCTCGTCCTGGTTCGCGATCAGATAGGCGATGCCGCGCGCCACCGCCGGATTGTCGACCTCGCCGGCTGCCATCAGGCCGAGCACCGCCCAGGCCGTCTGCGATGCGGTGCTATACGGCGCTTCGCCGCGCGGCGCCTCGGGCGAATAGCTCTCGCCCGGTTCGCCCCAGCCGCCATCGGCGCGTTGCTGCGCGATCAGCCAGGCAACCGCGCGGCGCAACTCGGGCGCTTGCGGATCGACGCCGGCGGCATTCAACCCGGCCAGCACCGACCAGGTGCCGTAGATGTAGTTGGTTCCCCAGCGGCCGAACCAGCTGCCATCGGCTTCCTGCTCGCGCCGCAGATAGGCGAGCGCCGTCGCCACCGCGGGATGATCCGATGGGGTGCCGCGCTGGGCGAGAAAGCCGAGGCAGCGTGCGCTGACATCGGCGCTCGGCGGGTCGAGCAGCGCGCCGTGGTCGGCGAACGGAATATGGTTCAGATAGAAATGCGTGTTGTCGGCGTCGAACGAGCCCCACCCGCCGTTGCGGCACTGCATGCCGAGAACCCATTCCGCGGCGCGGTCGATCGCCGGTCGGTAGTGCACCGCGTCGAACCGGTCGAGCGCCAGGGCAACCGCGGCCGTGTCGTCGAGATCGGGGTAGTGCGGGTTGGCGTATTGGAACGCCCAGCCGCCCGGCCGCAGCCCGGGGCGCGCCCTGGCCCAATCGCCGACCGTGTCGAGC